>NZ_JBFAHP010000029.1:0-116271 GCF_040654255.1 Streptomyces sp. NPDC050732 | reverse complement strand
GCCTCGCCGCCTCCGGGGTCAACTGCCGCGCCACCTGCATGACCGCATACGTTCGTCCCGCTGCTAGCCGCCGGTCCAACGGCGGCTCACCGAACGGGAGATCGGGGGTGCGCTCGTGCGCGTCGGACTGCTTACGGAGGGTGGCTATCCGTATGTGAGCGGTGAGGCGAGGCTCTGGTGCGACCGGCTCGTACGTGGGCTCGGACAGCACGAGTTCGACATCTACGCGCTCAGCCGCAGCGAGCGGCAGGAAGCGCGGGGCCGGGTCGAACTCCCGCCCCAGGTCGGCCGGGTGCGCACGGCACCGCTGTGGACCGTCGACGACGAGGCGCTCCGCGCCGCGGGGCCGCGCGGGGGGCGCGGGCGGCGCGCACGGCGGAGGTTCGCCGAGTGTTTCGGGGAGCTGGCGGGGGCGGTGTGCCGGGGGGGTGCGGGGGGCTCCGGTGGGTCTGGGGGGCCTGAAGGGCCCGGTGACCCCGAGGGCTCGGGGGGCTCCGGTGATGTGGCGGGCGGCTCGGGAGACATTGGCGACGATGTGGCGGACCGTTTCAGCAACGCTCTGTACGGGCTCGCCGAACTCGCCCGCGACGAGGGCGGCCTGGTCGGCGCACTGCGTTCCGAATCCGCCGTCCGCGCGCTGGAGAGCGCCTGCCGCGCGCCCGGCGCGCTGCGCGCCGCCCACGGCGCACGGGTGCCCGACCTGCTCACCGTCGCGGGCCTGATGGAGCGCGCGCTGCGGCCGCTCTCCCTCGACTGGTACGGCGCCGACGGCCTCAGTGCCGTCGACCTCTGCCACGCCACGTCCGGCGGCCCCGCGGCACTGCCGGGACTGCTGGCCGGGCACTTCGCCGGCGTGCCGTTACTCGTCACCGAGTACGGCGTGCGGCTTCGGGCGCGCCACCTCGCCGCGGGCGACACGGACCTCGGCGCGCCGGCCCGCGCGCTGCTCGCCTCCTTCCACGGCCTCCTCGCCGCCGAGGTGTACCGCGGGGCCACGCTCGTCACCCCCGGCAACAGCCACGCCAGGCGCTGGCTGGAGCGCTGCGGCGCCGACCGCGCCAAGCTGCGCACCGTCTACCCCGGCATGGCGGCCGACCGCTTCTCCGAGATCGGGGAGGGCGGCTACGACCACTTCGGCGCCGCTCCCGGCACCCTTGTGTGGGCCGGCCGCATCGAGCCCGCCAAAGACCTGGTCTCGCTGCTCCACGCCTTCCGCGAGATCCGCGAGGAGGTGCCCGGGGCGCGCCTGCGGGTGGTCGGGGCCCCCGCGGAAGGGCCCGAGGCCCAGGCGTATCTCGCACACTGCCGGGACCTCGCCGCCCAGCTCTTCCTCGACGACCCCGTCTCCTTCGAGGAACTCGACGGGCCCGGCGCACCCGGACTCACCGAGGCGCCCGGACTCACCGACGCGTACGCCTCCGCGGGCGTCGTCGTCCTGTCGAGCGTCGTGGAGGGCTTCCCGAACAGCCTGGTCGAGGCCATGTTCTGCGGGCGCGCGACCGTCTCGACGGACGTCGGCGCGGTGGCGGAGGTCATCGGGGGCACGGGGCTCGTCGTGCCGCCGCGCGATCCGCGGGCGCTCGCGGAGGCGTGCGTGACGCTGCTGCGCGACCCCGAGCGCTGTGCACGCCTGGGCGCGGCGGCACGGGCACGAGCCCTCGAACTCTTCACCGTCGAGCAGAACGTCGCAGCATTTCGAAGCATTTACCTGGAGATCGTCTCGCACTGCCCGGTGCGCAGGGACGCGGTGGACGAGGCGGGCGAGCCGGTGCCGTTCGCGAACCCGGCGGAGGCGTATCTCCCGGGGCGGTGGGCGGCCGCGGTGGGCCGGGCGACCGGTACGGAGCAGGGGGCCGAGGGCGGCGGGGTGCCGAGCTGGGCCGCGATGGAAGAGGCGCCGACCCACGCGGAGTTGAGGGAGGCCGCCGTATGAGTCGCATGCAGCGACAAGAGGGTGCGGGCGTGGGCGTGGATGCCGGCGTCGTCAGCGGTGATGACGGCGACAGCGGCTGGGACGCGCGCGGCAAGGGCGGACGCGGTGACAACAGCGGCAGAGGGGGCGACAGCGGCAGAGGGGGCGACAGCGGCAGAGGGGGAGACAGCTGGAGAGGGGAAGACAGCGGTGCGCCGCAGTCGTACGCCCGCGCCGAGCCCGCGCGCCACGGCACCGCCGACCCTGTGAAGACCCTCCTGCACCACCACCGCGAGCTGTGCGAGCGCGCCGTCGACCCGCTGGAGATCGCGGCGGGCCTGGAGGCGCACGGCATCACCGACCGGGCGGCCGCGCGCTTCCGGCACCGGGACGTGTTCGCGCTGGCCGAGGAGATGTACGCGCGCGTGCCCCACGCGGACACCGAGGGTGCGACCACCGAGGGCACGGGGACGGGCAGCGGTGCGCGCCACGCGCCCGAAGTGCCGCCCGGCTGGGCCCTGTTGGCCCTGCTGCCCGGCACCGTATGCGCGGCAGCCGTGGCCGCACTCGGCATCGGTGAGGGAAGCGCGCGGTTCGTGATCGCGCCACTCGGCGCACTCGCCGTGGGCGTGGCCCTGCACATCGCCCTACGCCGCGGTCCGTTGCGGGCTGTCGTCCGCCAACGGCGTTCCACGCGCGCGTGGGTGTGCTGGCTCCTCGCGTACGCGCTGCTCGGCGACGGGCTGCTCACGGGTGTCGTCGCGGGCGGGCCTGGCGGGCCGGGCGACCTCTGGGACCCCGCGGTCGCCGGGCTCCTCGGCCTCGCCCTGGCCGTCGCGCCCGCGATCTGGTGCGCCCGCCTCTTCGCGGTACGGGCCGCGGGACGTCTCGCCGCCAGCCGCGGGCTCGACGAGTTCGCCTCCTCCGTAAGGCCGTTGCTGTGCGGCGTGTTCGCCCTGTTCCTGGGGGCGCTCGTGGCGCTGCTCGCGCTGGCGTACGCGCTGCTCGGCGCACCCGAGGCGGGTGCCGGCCCGGGGACCGACCCGGGGACCGGCCCGGGCGCCGGCCTGAGCGCGGGCCCGGACGGCGGAGCGGCGACCGTCGTCGGGGCCGCCGCCCTCGGAGCGCTGCTGCTGCTCGCGCGGCTGCTCGACGTCTACGGCTTCAACCGCGCCCCCGCCCTGCTGCTCGGTGCAGCGGGCGCCTCCGAAGCGGCCGCCCTGGCCCTCGTGTTCGCGGGCCGGCTGCCCGGCTGCGACGCGCTGGCCGTGCCGGTCACGGCCGCCGTCGAGGCGTGGGGCCCCGGCGTCGTACCGGCCACCGCCTGCGGTGTCGCCGCCCTCGTCCTCCTGGCCCACGCGGCCAGGACCCTGACCCTGGCCTCCGCGCACGCCGGCGCACGTGATGCGCCGTGAGCCGCCGCCCACAGACCGGCACGACCGGCACGACCGGCACGACCACCAGGGCTTCCACCACCACCAGGGCCTCCACCACCAAGGCCCCCAAGACCACCAGCACCACTCTCCCGCGGGGCCGACACCGCGGGCCTGACCCCGTGCACCACGGCAACCCTCCCGAAGGAGAAAGACAGATGACCACCCGCAGCCGTCTCCGCCGCCGAGCGGCCACCCCGGGAGGCGCCCGATGAGGGTGCTGCTGATCGGAGCCAACGGATATCTCGGCCGGTTCGTCGCCGACCGGCTGCTCGCCGACCCGGCGGTGCAGCTCACCGCACTCGGCCGCGGTGACGACTCGGACGTACGGTTCGACCTCGCCAGCGGAAGCCCCGGCGCGCTCACACGCTTCCTGGACGCCGTGCACCCGGGCGTCGTCATCAACTGCGCCGGCGCGACCAGGGGTGGCGCCCGCGACCTGACCCGGCACAACACCGTCGCCGTCGCCACCATCTGCGAGGCCCTGCGGCGCAGCGGCTGCGGGGCGCGCCTCGTGCAGCTGGGCTGCGGCGCGGAGTACGGGCCGAGCCAGCCGGGGTCCTCGACGGCCGAGGACGCGGTGCCGCGGCCCGGCGGGCCCTACGGCGTCAGCAAGCTGGCCGCCACCGAGCTGGTCCTCGGCTCCGGGCTCGACGCCGTCGTCCTGCGGGTCTTCTCGCCCGCCGGACCCGGCACGCCCGCAGGATCGCCGCTCGGCCGGCTCGCGGAGGCCATGCGGCGCGCGATGCAGGCGGGGGACGGCGAGCTCAAGCTCGGCGGACTCGGCGTACAGCGGGACTTCGTCGACGTACGAGACGTGGCGCGCGCCGTGCACGCCGCCTCGCTCTCCGCCGCGCAGGGCGTCGTGAACATCGGCGCGGGCCGGGCCGTGCGCCTGCGGGACGCCGCCGCCGTCCTGGCTCGCGTCGCCGGGTACGGCGGAGCGCTGCACGAGCTCGACCAAGTGCCCATGCGGACATCCATCGGCCACCCCCGCGGCGAATCGGAACACGGGCTGCCGGCCGCCGCCGCGTACCCCTACCCGGACGGCTGCGGCAGCTGGCAGCAGGCCGACGTGCGCACCGCGCGCGACCGGCTCGGCTGGCGGCCCCGCATCAACCTCGAAGAGTCACTCGCCGACATCTGGATGGAGGCCGCATGCCGCATCTGACCAGAACCACCAGGGGCACCGCGAGCACCGAGGTACGCATCGGCTTCGGCATCCCCGGCTTCGCCCACCCACTCGTCGCCCCGCGCGAATGGTCCCAGCTCGCCCGACCCGGCACCCCTTTGAAGTGGGTCGTACTGAATGTGGCGAACGGTCCGGGCGAGCGGCCCGACCCGCACTGCCTTGAGGCGGCGGGCCGACTGCGGAACGCGGGCGTCCGGGTGCTCGGCCACCTCGACACGACGTACGGCGCCCGCTCCTTCGGAGAACTGGTCTCCGACGCGCACCGCTACCTCGACTGGTACCAGGTCGACGGCTACTCCCTGGACCGCTGCCCGACCGAACGGGCCGCACTCCCGGAGGTGCGCAGGACGGTCACGACCCTGCGCGCCCTCATCGACGACGCGCACATCGTGCTCGGCCACGGCACCCACCCGTATCCCGGATACGCCGAGACGGGCGACCAGTTGGTGACCTTCTCCGGCCCGTGGAGCGACTACCGCTGGTCGCAGGTGGCCGAGTGGACCGCCGACTACCCGCCCGAGCACTTCTGCCACTTCGTGCACGGCATGCCGCGCGGCCACCTCGACGAGGCGCTGCGCATCGCGCGCTGGCAGGGCGCCTCGACGATCTACTTCACGGACCGCGTGGACGGAGGCGGCCCGGGGGACCCCTGGGAGTCCATGCCCGGTTACTGGGACGAAATCGTCTCGCGTATCGGAACAGGTGTCTCGGAATGAAGAAGGGCGTGGCAGTGTTACTTGCAGAACAACCGTTCCGCATTACCGACCAACGGAGTCCCCGTGTCGCTGCCACCCCTGGTCGAGCCCGCATCCGAGCTCACCGTCGATGAGGTTCGCAGGTACTCCCGCCACCTGATCATCCCCGACGTCGGGATGGACGGGCAGAAGCGGCTGAAGAACGCCAAGGTGCTGTGTGTCGGCGCCGGTGGCCTCGGGTCGCCGGCGCTGATGTACCTGGCCGCGGCCGGTGTCGGCACGCTCGGCATCGTCGAGTTCGACGAGGTCGACGAGTCCAACCTGCAGCGCCAGATCATCCACAGCCAGGCGGACATCGGCCGCTCCAAGGCGGCGTCCGCGAAGGACTCGGTCCTCGGCATCAACCCGTACGTGAACGTGGTCCTGCACGAAGAGCGGCTTGAGGCCGACAACGTGATGGACATCTTCAGCCAGTACGACCTGATCGTCGACGGCACGGACAACTTCGCGACCCGCTACCTGGTCAACGACGCGTGCGTGCTCCTCAACAAGCCGTACGTGTGGGGCTCCATCTACCGCTTCGACGGCCAGGCGTCCGTCTTCTGGAGCGAGCACGGACCGTGCTACCGCTGCCTCTACCCGGAGCCCCCGCCGCCCGGCATGGTGCCCTCCTGCGCCGAGGGCGGCGTGCTCGGCGTGCTGTGCGCGTCGATCGGCTCCATCCAGGTCAACGAGGCCATCAAGCTCCTCGCGGGCATCGGCGAGCCGCTCGTCGGCCGCCTGATGATCTACGACGCCCTGGAGATGCAGTACCGCCAGGTCAAGGTCCGCAAGGACCCCGACTGCGCGGTCTGCGGCGAGAACCCCACCGTCACCGAGCTCATCGATTACGAGGCCTTCTGCGGCGTCGTGTCCGAGGAGGCCCAGGAGGCGGCGGCCGGTTCGACGATCACTCCCAAGCAGCTCAAGGAGTGGATCGACGCGGACGAGAAGATCGAGATCATCGACGTCCGCGAGCAGAACGAGTACGAGATCGTCTCGATCCCCGGCGCCAAGCTGATCCCGAAGAACGAGTTCCTGATGGGCACCGCCCTCCAGGACCTGCCCCAGGACAAGAAGATCGTCCTGCATTGCAAGACGGGTGTCCGCAGTGCGGAAGTCCTCGCGGTGCTGAAGTCCGCGGGCTTCGCGGACGCGGTGCACGTGGGCGGCGGCGTGATCGGCTGGGTCCACCAGATCGAGCCGGAGAAGCCGGTCTACTAGACGTAGCGTCTGAACGGAAACGGGCCCGCACCTCGCAGGTGCGGGCCCGTTCGTATGCCCGGCCGTCAGGACGAGCAGACCTTGCCGTCCTTCGGCGCCTTGCCGTCCAGCAGATACGTGTCGATCGCGCCGTCCACGCAGTCGCTGCCGTTGCCGTACGCCCCGTGGCCCTCGCCCTTCCAGGTCAGGTGGACGCCGACGCCCTTGCCGAGCTCGTCCGCCATCTTGCGGGCGCCTTCGTAGGGCGTCGCCGGGTCGCCGGTGTTGCCGACGACGAGGATCGGGGCGGCGCCGGGCGCGCTCACCTCGGGGGAGTCGTGCAGCCCGGCCACCGGCCACTCGTGGCACCAGCCCGCCGTGTCCCAGCCCAGGAACTCCCCGAAGACCGGCGATATCCCGCGGAACCGGTCCAGGCGCTTCTTCGCCTCCTCCGGAGTGGTCCGCGCCTTGGCGTCCAGGCAGGAGATCGCCCGCTGGGAGTGGCCCTGCGTGCTGTAGCGCCCCGACGCGTCGCGTTCGTTGTACGCGTCGGCGAGCTGGAGCAGCGCCGAACCGTCGCCCTTCTCGGCGTCCTCCAGGCCGCGGGTGAGCGCGGGCCAGGTCTGCTTGCTGTAGAGGGTGACCAGGATGCCGGTGTGCGCGAGGGACTCGGTCAGCTTCCGGTCGCCCGAGGTGCGCATCGGCTCGGCGTCCAGGCGGTCGAACAGCTTCTCTATCTTCGCGGAGCCCGCCTTCGGGTCCTGGCCGCGGGACGTGAAGTAGTTGTCGAGGGCGCGCTGGAAGCCCCTCGCCTGGTTCTCCGCGTGGCCGATCGAGTCCGCGCTCGGGTCGACGACCGCGTCGAAGACGGCCCGGCCCACCTTCTTGGGGAACAAGTGTGCGTACACGCCGCCGAGTTCGGTGCCGTACGAGACGCCGAAGTAGTGCAGCTTGTCGTCGCCGAGGACCTGGCGCATGACGTCCATGTCGCGGGCGGCGTCCTCCGTCGAGATGTGCTCGACGAGCTTCTTCGAGCCCTTCGCGCAGCCCGCGCCGAAGTCCGCCGCGTCCTTGAAGTAGGCCTTTTCCTCGGCCGGGGTGTCCGGTGTGAGGTCGACCTTCTTCTCGGCGGCCTGCGTGGCTCTGTCGTCACGGCAGCGGACGCCCTCGCTCGCCGCGACGCCGCGCGGGTCGAAGCTCACCAGGTCGTACCGCTCGCGCAGCGCGTCGTACGAGTCGGCGAAGGACGGGAGCCCGGAGACGCCCGACCCGCCGGGGCCGCCGAAGTTGAAGAGGAGGGAACCGATGCGGTCGCCCTTGCCCGTGCTCCTGGCGCGGATCAGGGCGATTCCGATGGTCTCGCCGTCCGGCTTGCCGTAGTCCAGCGGGACCTTGAGCGTCGAGCACTGCCACTCGGCCCCTGGGGCGCTGCCTCCCTCGGGCGCCTCGCAGCGCTTCCAGGCCAGCTTCTGGGAGGTCATCGAGGCGGGCAGGGTCGAGGAGGGATCGGGCTTCGGCCGTGGCTCGGGAGCGGTCGCCGAGGGGCCCTTCCCGTCGCTCCTGCCCCCGTCACCGTCGCCGTCGTCGGACGAGCCACAGCCGGCGGCCAGGCCCGCCACCAGCACTCCGGCGGCGGCCAGGGCCGCGGACCGTACAAAACGCTGCATAGAAGCGCTTCCCCCCTTGGAAGACAGTTCAGGCCATAGTAGGCGGGGCCTCTGACAGCGGTTCGGGGCGGTCAGGAGCAGACCGTCCCCGCCTTCGGGACCGTCCCCTTCAGCAGGTAGCCGTCCACGGCGTCCCGCACGCACTTGTTCTTGCTGTCGTACGCCCCGTGCCCCTGGCCCTTGTACGTCAGCTCGACACCGACGCCCTTGCCGAGCGCCTGCGCCATCTTGCGGGCGCCCTCGTACGGCGTGGCCGGGTCGCCGGTGTTGCCGATGACGACGACGGGCGGCGCGCCCTCGGCGCTCACGTCGGGGTGGTCGGCCTGGCCCTCGACCGCCCAGTCGGTGCAGCCGACCATGCCCCACGCCAGGTAGTCGCCGAACAGCGGTGAGGCCTCGCGGAACTCGGGGAGCTTCTTCTCGACGTACTCCGTGTTGTAACGCGCCTTGTCGTCCGCGCAGTTGATGGAGACGTTGGCGGACTGGATGTTGTTGTACTCGCCGTCCTCGTTGCGTCCGTTCATCGAGTCGGAGAGGGCCATCAGGATCTTGCCGTCGCCCTCGTAGGCCTCTTCGAGGCCCTGGGTGAGATACGGCCAGAAGTCCTTGGAGTACAGGGACTGCGCGATGCCGTTGGTCGCGGCGGTCTGTGTCAGTTCGCGGGGCGGCAGGCCGGTGATCGGCTTGCTGTCGAGGTCCTTCAGGAGCTTCGCGATCCGGTCCTCGACGTCCTTCTCCGTGTCACCGATCGGGCAGTCCGCCTCCTGGGAGGTGCAGTCCTTCGCGAAGTTGTCGAGCGCCAGCTGGAACCCCTCGGCCTGGCCGAGCGAGCCCTGTTCGGCGTTCTGCGTGGGGTCGACGACCGCGTCGAAGACGGCCCGGCCCACCTTCTTCGGGAACAAGTGTGCGTAGACCCCGCCGAGTTCGGTGCCGTACGAGATGCCGAAGTAGTGCAGCTTGTCGTCGCCGAGGACCTGGCGCATCAGGTCCATGTCGCGGGCCGCGTCGGTGGTGCGGACGTGCGGGAGGGTGCTGCCGGCGTTCTTCTCGCAGCCGTCGTTGAAGGCCTTCACGTTGTCGATGAGCTTCTTCTTCTCGGCCTCGTCGTCCGGCGTGGAGTCCTGCTGGAAGTACGCGTCGAGCGCGTCGTCGTCCTCGCACTCGATGCCCGCACTGCGGCCGACGCCGCGCGGGTCGAAACTCACCAGGTCGTAGCGGGTGCGCAGCTTGGCGTACTCCTCTCCGAAGGCAGGCAGCGTGGTGATGCCCGAGCCGCCGGGGCCACCGAAGTTGAAGACGAGGGACCCGATGCGGTCCTTCTTGTCGCCGTTCGTGGCCGCCTTGATCAGCGCGATGTCGATCGTGTCGCCCTTGGGCTTCGCCCAGTCGAGAGGCGCCTTCATGGTGGCGCACTGCCACTCGGCGCCGCCCGGCAGCGGCGAAGGGGCGTCACCCCCGCCCTCGGAGGCGGCAGGCGCGGGGCAGTCCTTCCAGCTCAGCTTCTGAGCCGACAGGTCCTCGTCCTTGGAGTCGCCGCCGCCGCACGCCGCGAGCGTGGCGGACAGAAGCAGGGTGGCGGCGGCCAGAGCGGTGGCGCGCGGCTGGGACTGTGTGGGCATGTGCTCATCCTGAAGGGGGACCCGACGGGACGCTCGGGGCACGGGCCGTGTGGGTGAGAAATCAGCCACAGGGCTCGAAGCCGCGAAGATGCCTCAGAGCAGTCCCTTCCTCGTCAGGTGGTTGAAGAACAGCCACCCCGGAAGCACCGGCAGCCACAGCGTCAGGAGCCGGTAGAGCAGCACCGCGGGCGCCGCCACGTCCTTGGGCACACCCACCGCGATCAGACCGAGGGTCAGTGTCGCCTCGACCGCGCCCACACCGCCGGGCGTCGGCGCCGCCGATCCCAGGGCGTTGCCCGCGAGGAAGACGACCGCGACGCTCGCGAGGCTCAGCGACGTCATCTGTTCGTTGCCGAAGGCCCGTACCGAAGCGTCCAGGCAGAGCACGAACATCAGGGTGAGCAGCAGCATCCCGCCGATGCCGGTGAGCAGCTTCTGCGGTCGCTGCAGCACGTCCAGCATGCGGGGCACGACACCGGCGAAAAGCGACCGCACGCGCGTGACGACGAATTTCCGCAGGAACGGGATGGCCGTCACCACGAGGACGAGCACCGCGACCGACAGCAGACCGGCGATGACGGTGCGGGACGGCGTGAACGACGGCGTCTTCTCCGTCCCCGTCAGATAGCCGAAGATCAGCAGCAGCAGGATGTGCGAACCGAGCCCGAAGAGCTGCGAGGCGCCGACGCTCGCCACCGCGAGCCCCGAGCGCACTCCCGACCGCTGCAGGAACCGGGTGTTCAGCGCGACACCGCCGACCGCCGCGGGCGCCACGATCTTCACGAACGAACCGGCCACCTGCGCCGCCACCGCCCGCAGGAACGGCACCCGCTCAGGCACGAAGCCGAGCAGGCTCATCGCCGCCGCGAAGTAGCTCAGCGCGGAGAAGCCCACGGCCGCCGCCACCCAGCCCCACTCCGCCTCCTGGAAGAGGGTGCCGAATTCGACGTGCGTGAGCTGCGACAGCAGGAAGTACGCGCCGATGGCGCCCGCGATGAAGCTGATCAGCGTGCGCGGCCTGATCCGCTCCAGCTGCGCGGGCTCGACCGGTGCCGTCGGGCGGATGAGCAGCACCTGGTGACGGATCTGGGTGAGCAGGTCCTCCTCGCGGGCCTGCTCCAGCGCGTCGTCTATGGCCTGCTTCTCGGCCTGCCGCTCCTGCTTGGCCGCCTGCTTCTCCTGCTTCTGGGCCTGCTTGTCCGAGCGGCCGTCCGCGGCCACCTGCGCGCGCACGCTCTGCCGGGACTTGCGGGAGGCCTCAAGGACGGCCTCGCGCTCGCGCTGGGACCGCTCGCGGGCCAGCCTGGCCAGCGTGGAGCGGGTGGAGCGGGTGAGGGCGATGGGCTGCAGCAGCGGCAGGCAGTCGGCCACCGCGTCCGGGCCTAGGATCTCGACGGCGGCGGCGACCGCGCGCTCGGCGCCCACGCGCAGGCCGAGGGCGGTCAGGAGCTGGGCGATGTCGATGCGCAGGACCAGGTCGCCCGCGGCGATCTCGCCGCCGCGCAGGTCCGTGAGGATCACGGTGCCGGAACGATCCACCAGAATCGCGTCGCCCGCGAGTCTGCGGTGCGCGATACGGCGGGACTGCAGCGCCTGCACCTGCCGCCAGGTGTCGCACAGCAGTTCGTCGGTGATGGCCTCGTCCGGCAGGGAGTCCAGGGAGCGGCCGCCCGTGTGCTCGTAGACGAGCATCACGGCGTCGGGGCCGAGCTCGGAGGTGGCGATCAGCTTGGGCGCGTTCGCACCGGCCGCGATGGCCGCGTACGCGAGCAGGGCCTCCTGCTCCAGGGCCTGGCGCAGCGACTGCAGGCTGCGGCGCTGGGTGATGCCCCGCAGGGTGAGCCTGCGCCAGACGCGGTAGAAGAAGCCCTGCGCCTGCTGCTCGCGGTCGATGACCGTGACGTCGAGGGGCGGGCCGTCCTCCAGGGTGACGAAATAGCGTCGGCCCCGGTCGCCGTGTTCGCTGTCCGGTGCCTCCTCGCGGGCGGCGCTCACGGGGCGGAAGCCGACGTGCCGCAGGCCCACGAGCAGGGTCTGCCCGGTCGGGCGTACGTTCGGTGAGCCGACCGCGTAGAGCGTTCCGTACGCCACGGCCCAGCCGATGAGCACCGTGAGGATGATCGAGAACGGCGTCGTGTAGCCGGTCACGAGCATCGTGAACGCGTCGAGCAGCAGCACCACGAACAGCACCAGGCGCCAGCGCGGCCTGCGGGACATGCCGACGGCCGTCATGTACGCGATGACGGGTGCGAGATAGCCGTGCACCGGATCGGTGAACGCGTGCAGATCGGCAGGGGACGGCTTGGTCAGCGCGTCCTGGATGGAGCCGGGGGCGGCCTTCGCGACCCACAGGTCGGTGGCCAGCGTCACACCGTGCGCGAGCACGGCGGCCAGCACACCGTCCGCGATGCGGAGCCCGTCCCGTTTGATCAGCCGCTCGATGGCGAACGCGACGGGGACGAGCAGCACACCGATGCTGGCGACGAGGCCGGCGACCTTGATCAGCAGATCGGGCGCCTGCTCCGTGCCCTTGTCGATGTCCTGTTCGAGCCCGGACGTCGTGCCGTGGGCGAACGCGGCGATGGCCAGGAGCACCGCGATGGCGAGGACGCCGACGAGGAGCCGCATGAGGTCGGAGGGGCGGTGCACGCGCGCGGCGAGGAGCGGTTCGTCACCGGCGACGCGGTCGGTGTGCGCCCCCGAGTCGGAGTCGGCACAGTCGGGCCCCTGACCGAGGTCGGGGCCGGCGTCGTGTCCGACGTCCTGCTTTTCGTCGCTCTTTTCGTTGTTCTCGCTGGTCAGGGCGGGCTCACCGGTGTCCGGGTGTGACTCGGACGCAGAGGTGCCCGCCTTCTCATCGGGATGCACGCCCTGCCGCTCCGTCGTCTCTTCTTGATCTCGTATCACCAGTCACCGCCCGCACGATGGTGGCATGTCCTGCCTGTGGAGGGAGGCAGCAGGGGGCAACGCGAGGCTGCGAAGTGGTCACGAAACGACACTTTGCGCCCCGCCGCGCAGGCCGCGGCACGCTCTGTGCCGAGCCCGTCACCGTGTCGGTGGGGTACGGCAGGATGGTCCGGATGAGCGAGTTGCCGGAGTACGCGGAACGGGTCCTGGAGGTCGCGGAACTGATTCCTCCGGGCCGGGTGATGACCTACGGAGACGTCGCCGAGTGGCTGGAGGAGGGCGGTCCACGACAGGTCGGCCGCGTGATGGCCCTCTACGGAGGAGGCGTTCCGTGGTGGCGCGTGGTGCGCTCGGACGGCGTGTTGCTGCCCGGGCACGAGCTGCGGGCCCTGGAGCGGTACCACGAGGAGGGCACACCGCTGCGACAGGCGTCGCGTGCCGCCCAGGGGCATGTCCCGAAGCTCGACATGCGGCGGGCCCGGTGGGACGGCGGCGCGGCTGAGGGTGACGCTGCGGGTGGCACGCGCCCGCCGGCTCCGGAGGCTCACACCTGACAGCTTCCGGCATCCGGTGACCCGGCGGGGGACCGGTGGCCCGTACGGGGGAAGCCACGCGTCCTCCGCGTCCACTGGCGTAGCGTCGACAGCACGCGTCCCCCTCACCCCGCGGCCACCGCGCAGCCGCTCATCGACCAGCACACCCACCAGGACCGGCGACCCACGTGAGTTCCCCCTCTTCCACTCGGCACATCCGGCACCCGTCGCACCACCCGGTACGACAGGGGACCCGGGACGTCTACCGACTGGTGCGCACACCGCGGGCCCCGTTGGATCCCCCTCGCTTGGACGCAGGTCAGCGGGGTGTGGTTGACCACAAGCATGGACCGCTGCTGGTCCTGGCGGGGCCCGGCACGGGCAAGACGACCACCCTTGTGGAGGCCGTCGCCGCGCGTGTCGCCGAGGGCGCCGACCCCGCGCGGATCCTGGTGCTCACCTTCAGCCGCAAGGCCGCGGTGGAGCTGCGCGACCGCATGGCGCTGCGCATAGGGGCTGCGAACGCCCCGCAGGCCACCACGTTCCACTCCTTCTGCTACGCCCTCGTCCGCGCCCACCAGGACGCCGAGCTGTTCGTGGAGCCGCTGCGGCTCCTGTCGGGACCCGAACAGGACGTGGCGGTACGCGAACTGCTCGCGGGCCAGATCGACCTCGCGCAGGAGGGCCACGGGCACATCCGCTGGCCGGACGAGCTGCGCGCCTGCCTCACCACCCGCGGCTTCGCCGACGAGGTCCGCGCGGTCCTCGCCCGCAGCCGTGAGCTGGGCCTCGGCCCGGACGCCCTGGACGCCTTCGCCCGCCGCAGCGGACGGCCCGACTGGGGTGCGGCGGCGGCCTTCCTCGCCGAGTACCTGGACGTACTCGACCTGCAAGGAGTGCTCGACTACGCGGAACTGGTGCACCGCGCGGTGCTGCTCGCGCGCCGCCCCGAGGTGGCGCGGGCGCTCGGCGCGCAGTACGACGCGGTCTTCGTCGACGAGTACCAGGACACCGACCCGGCGCAGGTACGGCTGCTGCACGCGCTGGCCGGCGGCGGACGCACCCTCGTCGCCTTCGGCGACCCGGATCAGTCGATCTATACCTTCCGGGGCGCCGATGTGAACGGCATCCTGGAGTTCCCGCACGACTTCCCGCGCGCGGACGGCAGCCCGGCGCCGGTCGAGGTCCTGACGACGTCCCGCAGGTCGGGCGCGCAGCTCCTCGCGGCCACCCGGCTCCTCACCCGCCGCATGCCGCTGACCAGGCTGCCCGCGGAGAAGGTCCGGGCCCACCGGGAGCTCTCGCCGGTCAGGGACGGCGGCAGCGTCGAGGTGTACACGTACCCGACGGCCGGCACGGAGCTCGACAACATCGCAGACATCCTGCGCCGCGCGCACCTGGAGGACGGCGTCCCGTGGGGCGACATGGCGGTCCTGGTCCGCGCGGGCGCCCGCACGATCCCTGCGGTCCGCCGCAGCCTCAGCGCGGCCGGTGTCCCCCTGGAGATCGACGGCGACGACATCGCCCTGCGCCACGAGCCGGCGGTGACACCGCTGCTGACGGCGCTGCGGGTGGTGGCGACGGCGGTTGTTTCGGAGACGGTTGACGCCTCGGGCGAGGAAGCCACCGCCTCGGGGGCGGGAGCCGCCGGCTCTGGCGAAGAAGCCGCCCCGGGCGGGGAAGCCGCCACCTCCGGGGAGGAAGCCGTCCCGGGCGCGGAATCCACCGCCCCCGCCTGGCTCGACACCGAGACCGCCCTCACACTCCTCACCTCCCCCCTGGCCGGCATGGACGCCGCCGACCTGCGCCGCCTGGGCCGTGCCCTGCGTGAGGAGGAGCGCGCGGCGGGCAACCACCTGCCGCCGCCCTCCGACGAACTCCTCGCCCGCGCCCTCGCCGAGCCGGAGCGGCTCGTCGCGCACGACCCGGCGTACGCCCGAGGGGCCCAGCGGCTCGGCGCGCTGCTCCGTAAGGCCCGTGAGCGCCTCGCGGGCGGCGGCACCGCCGAGGAGGCGCTGTGGGAGCTGTGGGACGGCACGCCCTGGCCCACGCGTCTGGAGCGCACCGCGCGCCGCGGCGGCGCGGCCGGCCGGAACGCCGACCGTGACCTCGACGCGGTGTGCGCCCTGTTCGCCGCGGCGGCCCGCGCGGAGGAGCGCACGGGCGGACGCGGCGCCCTCAACTTCCTGGAGGAGACGGAGGCGCAGGACATCGCCGCGGACACCCTCACGCGCCGGGCGGCCCGCCCCGACGCCGTACGGCTGATGACGGCGCACCGCTCCAAGGGCCTGGAGTGGCGGCTCGTCGTGGTCGCGGGTGTTCAAGAAGGCCTCTGGCCCGACCTGCGCCGCCGCGGCTCGCTCCTGGAGGCCGACCGCATCGGCCGCGACGGCCTCGCCGAACCGCTGACGCCCGGGGCGCTCCTCTCCGAAGAACGCCGTTTGTTCTACGTGGCCGCCACGCGCGCGCGTGAACGCCTCGTCGTGACCGCGGTGAAGGCACCGGCGGACGACGGCGACCAGCCGTCCCGCTTCCTCACCGAACTCGGCGTCGAGCCGAAGGACATAACGGGCCGCCCGCGCCGCCCCCTGTCCGTCGCCGCGCTCGTCGCCGAGCTGCGCGCCACCACGGTCGACCCGCGGGTCTCCGAGACCCTGCGCGAGGCGGCGGCCCAGCGCCTGGCGCGCCTCGCGGCGCTCAGCGACGCCGACGGCCGCCCCCTGGTGCCTGCCGCGCACCCCTACCGCTGGTGGGGCATGTACGAACCGACGGCGAGCGAGGTCCCCCTGAGGGACCGCGACAAGCCCGTCGTACTCTCCGGCAGCGCCCTCGACCAGCTCGCCAACACCTGCTCCCTGCAGTGGTTCCTCGGCCGCGAGGTGAAGGCGGACGCCCCCGCGACCGCCGCCCAGGGCTTCGGCAACGTGGTGCACGTCCTTGCCGACGAGGTGGCCTCCGGACGCACCCCCGCCGACCTCGCCGTCCTCATGGAGCGCCTCGACTCCGTGTGGGACGCGCTCGCGTTCGACGCCCCCTGGAAGTCGGCGCAGGAGAAGGAGCACGCGCGCGTGGCGCTGGAACGCTTCCTCCAGTGGCATGTGATGGACCGTGCGAGCCGCACCCCGGTCGCCAGCGAGCACGACTTCGACGTGACCCTGGAAGCCGGTCCCTACGAAGTGCGCGTGCGGGGCTCCATGGACCGCGTGGAACAGGACGCGGAAGGCCGTGCCTACGTAGTCGACTTCAAGACCGGCAAGCAGGCCCCGACCGCCGCCGAGGTCGCCCGCCACCCGCAGCTCGCCGTCTATCAGCTGGCGGTCCGCGAGGGCGCCGCGGACGACCTCTTCGAAGGAGTACGTCCCGAACCGGGCGGCGCCGAACTGGTGCAGCTGCGCCAGGGTGCCGCAAAGAAGAACGGCGGCGAGGCCCTTCCGAAGGTCCAGGCCCAGGAGGCCCTCTCCGGAGAGTGGATCGGCGACCTGCTCGCGACGGCCGCGGGCAAGGTCCTCGACGAACGCTTCACGCCCACCACGGGCCAGCACTGCACGCACTGCGCCTTCCGCGCCTCGTGCAGCGCACGCCCGGAGGGCCGTCATGTGGTGGAGTGACCGGGCCGTCGCACCCGTGGTCACCCCGTGGTCATTGTCACGTCCCGTCACCCCGGGGCGTAGCAGCCCCAGAAGCAATCTAAAGTCTCCGTAAAGACATGCTGTGCACCGGCTGAGGGTGCACCTTTTCGAGGAGAAGCGCGTATATGGCAGCCAACCGGAAGCTCCTGGCAGTGGCCGCGGCGTGTGCCGCCGCCGTGATCGGCGTCACCGGCTGCAGCAGCGACAGCGGCGACAAGGACCCCTTCGAGGGGATGAGCGCCGACAAGATCGCTGACAAGGCATCCAAGGCTTCCAAGGACGCCGGTTCCTTCACGATGAAGGGGCAGATGAAGCAGAAGGGCGAGGTGAGCAACATCGAGTTCGCCGTCGCCGAGTCCGGCGACTGCAAGGGCACGATGGGCTCGCAGAAGTCGGGCACCGCCGAGTTCCTCTCCGTCGGAAAGGTCTCGTACGTCAAGGCCGACGACAAGTTCTGGGAGGGCCAGGGTGGCGCCTCCACCGCCGAGCTCCTCAAGGGCCGCTGGGTGAAGTCGGGCAGCAAGGAGGACAGCGTCTGCAACCGGGACGACATGTTCAAGTCCGACAAGCTCAAGAACCTGAAGCGTGAGGACGACTCCGAGGTCGACGGCAAGAAGGTCGCCGTCCTCACCCAGAAGAAGGGCAAGGAGACCACCACCTTCTACGTCGCCATGGAGGGCAAGCCCTACTTCCTGAAGGTCGACAACAAGGGCAGCGACGACCCGGGCTCGGTGACCTTCGGCGGCTACGGCAAGCCCGTCGACGTCAAGGCCCCGCCGGCCAAGGACGTCGTCGACCCGGAGAAGCTCGCTTCCGGTTCCTGACCCCACGCGTCCCATGAGCGGGCGGTGGCCGCCCGCGTCCGGGTCCGCCCCGGATGTCAGTGGCCACCGCTAGCCTCTCTGACGTGTCACCTCGCATCACCGACCCCGAGCAGCTCAAAGAGCTCCTCGGCATCCCGTTCACCCCGGAGCAGACGGCCTGCATCACCGCGCCGCCCGCCCCGCAGGTGATCGTGGCCGGAGCGGGGTCGGGCAAGACGACGGTGATGGCGGCCCGCGTGGTGTGGCTGGTCGGCACCGGCCAGGTCGCCCCCGAGCAGGTCCTCGGCCTGACGTTCACGAACAAGGCGGCGGGGGAGCTCGCCGAGCGCGTGCGCCAGGCGCTGATCAGGGCGGGCGTCACCGACCCCGACGCGGTCGACCCGGACAACCCGCCGGGCGAGCCGGTCATCTCGACGTACCACGCCTTCGCGGGCCGCCTCCTGACCGACCACGGCCTGCGCATCGGCCTGGAGCCGACCTCCCGCCTCCTCGCCGACGCCACCCGCTTCCAGCTCGCCGCGCGCGTGCTGCGCGAGGCCCCGGGGCCCTATCCCGCGCTGACCCGCTCCTTCCCCGACCTCGTGAGCGACCTCCTCGCCCTCGACAGCGAGCTCGCCGAACACCTCGTACGGCCCGAGCGGCTCCGCGCGTACGACACCGAACTGCTGCGGGCCCTGGAAGGCGCCAAGCTCACCAACGCCGACCTGCGCAAGGTCCCCGAGACGGCCGCGGCCCGGCTCGAACTGGCCGAGCTCGTCGAGCGGTACCGCGCGGCGAAGCGCTCCCGCGACCTCCTCGACTTCGGCGACCAGATCGCCCTCTCCGCGACGCTGGCCCGTACCCGCCCCGAGGTCGGCGAGATTCTCCGGGACGAATTCCGCGTCGTCCTCCTCGACGAGTACCAGGACACGTCGGTCGCCCAGCGCATCCTCCTGTCCGGCTTGTTCGGCGGCGGCACGGGCCACCCGGTGACCGCGGTCGGCGACCCCTGCCAGGCCATCTACGGCTGGCGCGGCGCCTCCGTGGCCAACCTCGACGACTTCCCCGACCACTTCGCGTACGCCGACGGCCGCCCCGCCACCCGCCACGCGCTCAGCGAGAACCGCCGCAGCGGCGGCCGCCTCCTCGACCTCGCCAACGGCCTCGCGGAGCCCCTGCGCGCCATGCACGCGGGCGTGGAGGCCCTCCGGCCCGCGCCGGGCGCCGAGCGGGACGGCGTGGTGCGCTGCGCCCTGCTGCGCACGCACGCCGAGGAGATCGACTGGCTCGCCGACTCGATCGGCCACCTCGTCCGCACCGGCAAGGCACCCGGCGAGATCGCCGTCCTGTGCCGCACGGCCACGGACTTCGCCGAGATCCAGTCCGCGCTGGTCGCCCGCGACATCCCGGTGGAGGTCGTCGGCCTCTCCGGACTGCTGCACCTCCCCGAGGTCGCCGACCTCGTCGCCGTCTGCGAAGTCCTCCAGGACCCGGGGGCGAACGCCTCCCTGGTGCGGCTCCTGACCGGGCCGCGCTGGCGCATCGGCGCCCGGGACCTCGCCCTCCTCGGCCGCAGGGCCCGCCTCCTCGTCCGCCCCGGGCACACCGCTCCCGACGACCCGGACCGCCGCCTCGCCGAAGCCGTCGAAGGGGTCGACCCGGCCGAGGTGATATCACTCGCGGACGCGCTGGACACGTTCCTGGAGTCCCCCCTCGACCCGGACGACGCCTCCGGACGGGACGACGGACTGCCCTTCTCGGCGGCGGCCAGGGTGCGCTTCGCCCGGCTCGCCGCGGAACTGCGCGAGCTGCGCCGGTCGCTGGCCGACCCGCTGATGGACGTGCTGCACCGCGTGCTCGCCGTGACCGGCCTGGAGGTCGAGCTCTCCGCGTCACCGGGCGCCCTGGCGGCCCGCCGCCGCGAAACCCTGTCCAACTTCCTGGACGTCGCCGCCTCCTTCGCGGCGAACGACAGCGGTGCGTCGCTCCTCGCCTTCCTCGGCTTCCTGCGCACCGCCGCGCAGTACGAGAAGGGCCTCGACAACGCCCTGCCGGGCGGCGAGAACACCGTCAAGGTGCTCACCGCCCACAAGTCCAAGGGCCTGGAGTGGGACGTCGTCGCCGTCCCCGGCCTGGTCAGCGGCACCTTCCCGAGCGCCCAGGGCCGCGAGAAGTGGACCGCGCAGGCCAAGGTGGTGCCCCACGAGCTGCGCGGCGACGCGGCCACGCTGCCCGACATCGACGCGTGGGACGCCAAGGGCATGAAGGCCTTCCACGAAGCGATGAAGGACCACCAGCGCACCGAGGAACTCCGCCTCGGCTACGTGACCTTCACCCGCCCCCGCTCCCTGCTGCTCGGCTCGGGCCACTGGTGGGGGCCCTCCCAGAAGAAGCCGCGCGGCCCCTCGGACTTCCTCCAGGCCCTGCACGACCACTGCGCGGCGGGCCACGGCGAGATCGAGGCCTGGGCGGACGCACCGGCCGAGGACGAGGAGAACCCCGCCCTCCACGAGGCGACGGCCGACCAGGCATGGCCCCTCCCGCTGGACGACGCCTCCCTGGCCCGCCGCCGCGCCGCCGCGCAGACGGTCCTCGCCCACCTGGACCGCCTGACGGGAGAGAGCACACCGGAGCCCGCCCGCTCCCACGAGGAGACCCACCCGTCGGCGCACGACGACGTGCCCCCGGCCGACGACCCGGAATGGCCACCCCCTCCGGAGGACGACGAACCTCCCTACGAAGACCTCGGCGCCCCCGACGCCGACCCGGCGGACTGGGACTCGCTGGCCACCGAGCGCCCGGCGGCCCCGCGCCCCGCGGACGCACTGGGCCGGGACGGCCACGCACGCGTGCCGCACCCCGCCCCCGCGCCCGACGCTCGCCCGCACCCCGCCGACCGCGTCCCGGACAGCCGCCCCGCTCCGGAGGAGCCCGGCACCCGGCTCACTCCGGAGGAGGCCCGCACCCTCGCCTCCTGGGACCGCGATCTGGACGCCCTGACCGGAGAGCTCCTGCGCGCCCGCGAAACCGTCAGGGACGTTCCCGTGCCGCCCTCGCTCACCGCGTCCGAGCTGATGCGTCTGGCCGCCGATCCCGAGGGCTTCGCACGGGACCTCGCCCGCCCCATGCCGCGCCCGCCGCAGCCCGCAGCCCGCCGCGGCACCCGCTTCCACGCCTGGATCGAATCCCGCTTCGAAGAGCTCACCCTGCCGATGCACTTCCCGGAAGACCTGCCGGGCGGCGGCCCGGACGAGGCCGAGATCGCCGACGAGCGGGACCTCCAAGCTCTGAAGGAGGCGTTCGAGCGCACCGAGTACGCCCAGCGCGCGCCCTACCGCGTCGAGGTTCCCTTCCAGTTCGTGATCGCGGGCCGTGTCATCAGGGGCCGCATCGACGCCGTCTACAAGGAAGGCGACGGCGCCGACGTGACGTACGAGATCGTCGACTGGAAGACCAGCCGCACCCGCACCGCCGACCCCCTCCAGCTCGCCGTGTACCGCCTCGCCTGGGCCGAGCAGCAAGGTGTCCCCCTGGAGTCGGTGAAGGCCGCCTTCCTCTACGTACGCAGCGGGGAGGTCGCCCGCCCGAGGGATCTCCCGGGCCGCGCCCGCCTTGAGCGCCTCCTCCTGGAGGAACCGGCCGGCGTCCCGGGTGACGAGCCGCCGGACGAGCCCGCCCCGGATGGCGGATAGGCTCGTGACCATGAGCGAGACACCGGACAGCGCCGTCCGCACGTACATCGAGAACCACCGTGCCGCCTTCCTCGACGACCTCGCCGAGTGGCTGCGCATCCCGTCCGTGTCGGCTCAGCCCGACCACGCCGGGGACGTGCGCCGCAGCGCCGACTGGCTCGCCGCGGCGCTCAAGAAGACCGGCTTCCCGACCGCGGAGGTCTGGGAGACGCCCGGTGCGCCCGCCGTCTTCGCCGAGTGGCCCTCCGACGACCCGCAGGCCCCCACCGTCCTCGTCTACGGCCACCACGACGTGCAGCCCGCCGCCCGCGAGGACGGCTGGCACACCGACCCCTTCGAGCCCGTCGTCCAGGGAAAGCGCCTCTACGCGCGCGGGGCGGCCGACGACAAGGGCCAGGTCTTCTTCCACACCCTCGGTGTCCGCGCCCACCTCGCCGCCACCGGCCGTACGGCACCCGCGGTCAACCTCAAGCTGCTCGTCGAGGGCGAGGAGGAGTCCGGCTCCCCGCACTTCCGCGCGCTCGTCGAAGCCCACAAGGACCGCATCGCCGCCGACGCGGTGATCGTCTCGGACACCGGCATGTGGTCGGAGGACACCCCGACCGTCTGCACGGGCATGCGCGGCCTCGCCGAATGCGAGATCCAGCTGTACGGCCCCGACCAGGACATCCACTCCGGCTCCTTCGGCGGCGCCGTGCCGAACCCCGCCACCGAGGTCGCCCGCCTCGTCGCCGCCCTCCACGACGAGCACGCGCGCGTGGCGATCCCCGGCTTCTACGAAGGCATAGTCGAGCTCACCGACCATGAGCGTGAACTCTTCGCCGAGCTGCCCTTCGACGAGGGACGCTGGCTGAACACGGCCAAGTCGCACGGCACCCGCGGCGAGGCCGGGCACACCACCCTGGAGCGCATCTGGGCCCGCCCCACCGCCGAGGTCAACGGCATCGGTGGCGGCTATCAGGGCGTGGGAAGCAAGACGATCATCCCGTCGTCCGCCATGGTGAAGCTGTCCTTCCGGCTGGTCGCGGGCCAGGACCCCGACCACGTGGAGAAGGCCGTGCGCGCCTGGGCCGCCGACCTCGTCCCCGCCGGCATCCGCCACACGGTCACCTTCAGCGCCGCCACGCGCCCGTGCCTGACCCCGCTCGACCACCCGGCCCTGCAGTCCGTCGTGCGGGCGATGGGCCGCGCCTTCGAGCAGAAGATCCGCTTCACGCGCGAGGGCGGCTCGGGACCGGCCGCCGACCTCCAGGACGTCCTCGGCGCGCCCGTGCTCTTCCTGGGCATCTCCGTCCCCTCCGACGGCTGGCACGCGCCGAACGAGAAGGTCGAGATCGACCTGCTGCTCAAGGGCGTCGAAACCACCGCCTACCTGTGGGGCGACCTCGCGGAGAACTGGCGCGATGCACACTGAGAGCCGCCGGACCGCCGGACCCGTCCCGCCGCACAACCCATTCCATCGGGGGAGTTGGAAGCACCTGTGACCACCTGGACCGACCGCACCGCAGACCGGCCCGTCTCGCTGACCGCGCAGAGCGGCATCGACCGCGCGGCACACCACCGCATGGACGAGGCGTGGCTGGCCGCCGCCTGGAGCCACCCCACGACCCGGGTCTTCGTGGTCTCCGGCGGCCAGGTGCTCATCGACGAGACGCCCGAGGGCGACACCGAACTGGTGATGACGCCGTCCTTTGAAGCGCCGCTCACCGAGGAGCACCGCTACTTCCTGGGCACGGACGACGACGGCGTCAGCTACTTCGCGCTCCAGAAGGACACCCTGCCGGGCCGCATGGACCAGTCGGCCCGCCCCGCCGGACTGCGCGAGGCGGGGCTTCTGCTCTCGCCCCGGGACGCGGGCCTGATGGTGCACGCCGTCGCCCTGGAGAACTGGCAGCGGCTGCACCGCTTCTGCTCGCGCTGCGGCGAGCGCACGATCATCGCCGCGGCGGGCCACATCCGCCGCTGCCAGGCCTGCGGCGCCGAGCACTACCCGCGCACGGACCCCGCCGTGATCATGGCGGTCAGGGACAGCGAGGACCGCATCCTCCTCGGCCGCCAGATGCACTGGCCCGAAGGGCGCTTCTCCACCCTCGCGGGCTTCGTCGAGCCGGGGGAGTCCATCGAGCAGTCGGTGCGGCGCGAGGTCTTCGAAGAGGCCGGTGTCACGGTCGGCGACGTCGAGTACGTCGCGAGCCAGCCCTGGCCGTTCCCTTCCAGCCTGATGCTGGGCTTCATGGCCGACGCCACCTCCTCGGAGATCAACGTCGACGGCGAGGAGATCCACGAGGCCCGCTGGTTCTCCCGGGAAGAGCTGCGGGCCGCATTCGAGTCCGGGGAGGTCCTGCCTCCCTACGGAATCTCGATTGCGGCCCGGTTGATCGAGCTCTGGTACGGCAAGCCCCTGCCGAAGCCGGGAACCGTCGGCTGAGTCGCTCAGGCGGCCAGCTTCTGCTTCACCTGCGCCAGCGACGGGTTCGTGAGCGTCGAGCCGTCCGGGAAGAGAACGGTGGGAACCGTCTGGTTTCCGCCGTTCGCCTTCTCGACGAAGGCCGCGGAGTCCGGGTCGTGCTCGATGTTGACCTCGGTGTACGCAATGCCCTCACGGTCCATCTGACCCTTGAGGCGGCGGCAGTAGCCGCACCACGTCGTGCTGTACATCGTCACAGTGCCCGGCATGTCTCGTGTGCTCCTTCGTAGCTCGGGGTGCGTCATCGCAATGGATCGAACGTACGCGACCCGGCCACCATTCCCGCATTAGTACGACCGGTGACGTCTCCCTGTGGACAACCGGCTCATCCGCCCCTTGCGACCTGGCAAGCTGGCTGGGTGACATCAGCAACGCACTCCACCCTCTTCCCGCAGGTCCCGGACTCTCCTGACGCGGTGCTCGACGGGCTCGACCCGGAGCAGCGCGAGGTCGCCACCGCCCTGCACGGGCCGGTGTGCGTCCTGGCAGGCGCGGGCACCGGCAAGACACGGGCGATCACGCACCGGATCGCCTATGGGGTGCGCGCCGGAATGCTCCAGCCCGCCAGTGTGCTGGCCGTCACCTTCACCAACCGCGCCGCGGGCGAGATGCGCGGCCGCCTCCGCCAGCTCGGCGCCGCCGGCGTCCAGGCCAGGACGTTCCACTCCGCGGCCCTGCGCCAGCTCCAGTTCTTCTGGCCGAAAGCAGTCGGTGGCCCGCTGCCCCGGATCGTCGACCGCAAGATCAAGCTCGTCGCGGACGCGGCCGCCGCCTGCCGCATTCGGCTCGACCGCAATGAGCTGCGCGACCTCACCAGCGAGATCGAGTGGTCCAAGGTCACCCAGACCGTCCCTTCGGACTACGCAGCGGCCGCCGCGAAGTCCGGCCGCGACATCCCGCGCGACCCGGCCGAGATCGCCCAGCTCTACGCCGCGTACGAGGACCTCAAGCGCGACCGCGCCGTCATCGACTTCGAGGACGTGCTGCTGCTCGCCGTCGGCATCCTCCAGGACCGCCACGACATCGCCGAACAGGTCCGGTCCCAGTACCAGCACTTCGTGGTGGACGAATATCAAGACGTGAGCCCGCTCCAGCAGCGCCTCCTGGAGCTGTGGCTCGGTGACCGGGACAACCTCTGCGTCGTCGGCGACGCCAGCCAGACGATCTACTCCTTCACCGGCGCGACCCCCGACCACCTGCTGAACTTCCGCGCCCGCCACCCGGGGGCGACGGTCGTCAAACTGGTCCGTGACTACCGCTCCACCCCCCAGGTGGTCCACCTCGCCAACGGCCTGCTCTCCCAGGCCCGCGGCCGCGCCGCCGACCACCGCCTGGAGCTGATCTCCCAGCGCGACCCCGGCACCGATCCGGTCTACACGGAGTACGCGGACGAACCGGCCGAGGCCGAAGGCGCCGCCCGCCGCATCCGCGCCCTCCTCGCCGACGGCGTCCCCGCCAGCGAGATCGCGATCCTCTTCCGTACGAACTCCCAGTCGGAGATCTACGAACAGGCGCTCGCCGACGCGGGCGTGCCCTATCAGCTCCGCGGCGCCGAGCGGTTCTTCGAGCGCACCGAGGTGCGCGAAGCGGGCGCGGCCCTGCGCGGCGCGGCCCGCTTCGGGGGCAACGACGCACTGCTCGACGACGTGGTCGACCTGCCCTCCCAGGTGCGTGCCGTGCTCTCCACCAAGGGCTGGACGACCGACCCGCCCGCGGGCTCCGGGGCGGTCCGTGACCGCTGGGAGTCCCTGGCCGCGCTGGTGCGGCTCGCCGAGGACTTCTCCCGGGCCAGGCCGGATGCGACCCTTGCCGACCTCGTGGCCGAGCTCGACGAGCGGGCGAACGCCCAGCACGCGCCCACCGTGGAAGGCGTAACCCTCGCCTCGCTGCACGCGGCCAAGGGCCTGGAGTGGGACGCCGTGTTCCTGGTGGGCCTCGCCGAAGGCATGATGCCGATCACGTACGCCAAGACGGACGAGCAGATCGAGGAGGAGCGCCGCCTCCTCTACGTGGGCGTGACCCGCGCCCGCGTCCACCTCTCCCTCTCCTGGGCGCTCTCCCGCTCGCCGGGCGGCCGTCCGAACCGGCGCCCCAGCCGCTTCCTGGACGGCCTGCGCCCCGGCTCCGGAGCGGGCGCGGCGGCCCGGAGCGCGGGCGGCGGGCCCGGCGGCGTCGAGCGCGGCAGCGGCGGCGAGGGGACGGGCACCGTGGCCGGGTGCCGGCAGCGGAAGAGCCGTGCCCCGGCCCGCTGCCGGGTCTGCGGCCGGACCCTGACCGACGCGGGCGAGCTGAAGCTCCTGCGGTGCGAGGACTGCCCGTCCGACATGGACGAAGGGCTCTACGAGCGGTTGCGGGAGTGGCGGTCGGACCAGGCGAGGGAGCTGGGACAGCCTGCCTACTGCGTCTTCACGGACAAAACCTTGATCGCGATCGCGGAGGCCGTGCCCGACGACGAGGGCGAGCTGGCCCGGATCCCCGGAGTCGGGGTCCGTAAGTTTCACCGCTTCGGAGCCGACGTCCTCGCCATTTGTGCAGGTCAGGAGCGTGTAAGGGGCGCCGATGGCGAATGATTCAAACTCGTCGAAAAAATAGTTTGCGCATGCGCGAGGAAGACCCATAGGTTCTTAACACGGAAACGGCGGCTTCTCCGAAGCCCCGGTTCCGTGCTGTACTTGACAGTCCGCAGGATCGGTTCCGTCGATCCCCTAGACGCCGAGAGGAGGCGATTTCCAGTGATCAGCATCAACGAGAGCTTCATCAGCACCGCGAAAATGACCGATCGCTCGGTCGTCGCTTCCTGCCTGCTCGGCTTCTCGAACCAGGGCACCGGTCTGTCCGGCGGCATCCCCGCCGTGCGTCCGCTGCCCGCCTCCATGCCTCTCGCCGGTCTTCGCGTCAGCGAGGCCAATGAGGGCAATGAGCGACCGACCCAGGCACCGGAAGCAGCAGTAGCGGAGGCGCAGGCCCAGGCCTATGCCTTTGCGGCAGCCGGTGCCGGATTCCGGAAGCAGACGACGCAGCACCACACGATGTGGGCCTTCCGTGGGCTCGAACCCTGGAGTGATCCAGTCTGATCCTCGATCAGACCGGCGCCTTCAGGGCCGCGGAACCCCACCCGGGATCCGCGGCCCTTCTGTTTTCCCCAAAACAGGGAGACAGGGCGAAGGGGCCGACAGCAAGACCCGGTACCAGCCGCCAACCGGCCGACCCAGGCCGGCACGACCAGACGAGGAAAACAACACCGTGCAACTCGAAGCGCACGCCCCGTCCGTACCGCCTTCACAGACGCTCCCCCCGCCCGCACCCACGGAGGACCCGGCCTTGACTCCCCTCACCGCGCTCACCGCGCTCGACGACGCCATCGAGAACCTCGGCGTACCCGTTCCCTGCCGTGCCTACGACCCCGAGGTCTTCTTCGCGGAGTCCCCGGCCGATGTCGAGTACGCCAAGTCCCTCTGCCGCACCTGCCCGCTGATGGAGGCCTGCCTCGCCGGCGCCAAGGAGCGGCGTGAGCCGTGGGGCGTCTGGGGCGGCGAGCTGTTCGTCCAGGGTGTTGTCGTTGCCCGGAAGCGGCCCCGTGGCCGCCCGCGCAAGAACCCGGTCGTCGCATGAACACCGCCGGAACCATCGACCGCCCCCTCACGCACGACCCCAAGAAGCAGGCCCCGATGAAGGCAGCCACCCGCGAGCCCGCAGGCTCCGCGACCCCGGACTTCACCACCACCGGCGCGCACACCTCGCGCCAGAACAGGACCCGTGAAATGCAACTCATCCCAGAAGCCATGGCTCGTGCGCATATGCACGAACGCATGCGTGAGGCCGAGGCTCAACGCCCGGCCGCGCGCCTGATGGCGGCCCGCCGTATGCAGCGCCGCGCGGAGCGCGCCTCGCTGCGTGCCCGGCGCGCGCTCGCCATAGCGGTCATGCAGTAAGAGCCGCGAAGGCGCTTCGGCGCGACAGATATCCGAGGGGGACGGTCCGAACGGACCGTCCCCCGCAGTGCGTTCTACTCCCCGATCGCCCGGACGCGACGATATGGTCGCCCGGTGGAACAGCAGAACCCCCGGCCCGCGGAGACAGCGAACGCCGTCTGCTCCCGCTGCGGCACGGTCGCCGAAGGCACACCACCGACCTGGACCTGCTCCGTGGAGAACGGCACCCGCCACTACCTCTGCGACGCCTGCGCACGGGAGAACATCAGAGCCATCGAAGGACGCCTCGACTCCGACTGGTGGTGAGCCCTTTCCCACGCTCAGGCCTCCACCGCCGCGCTGCCCTCCTGGCTCTCCTCGACCTCTTCGATATCCGCGGGCTCCTCCACGAACCCGGGCAGCCACTCCTCCAGCTCGTCCCGCATCCTTACCGTCGCGCCCAGCTGGCACAGCACCCCGATCGTGCTCACCGTCACCCGGTGTATCAGCAGATACGCCGGGGGCAGGTTCAGATAACGGCCCAACTGGTAGGCGGGGGATCGGACATCGGCCAGCCGGGCCGCATGCTTGCGCATCCAGGCGCGGGTGAAGGTGTACTCGTCCACCGCCATGGGCTCGATGATCGGCAGCAGATAGTCGAGCACCGCCTGCGGCTCCAGGTCGACGGACTCCTTGACGAAGTTCTCCTCGCGCAACATGTCGTAGACGGCGTCGGCCTCGCCCTCCAGCGTCATCCGCAACGACCTGCCGATGGTCGGGGGCAGCCCGTCGGGCAGCCGGTCGACCGTGCCGAAGTCGAGAACACCGAGGCGGTAACCGTCCTTCTCGTCGGGAAGCAGGCGGAAGTTGCCGGGGTGCGGGTCGGCGTGCAGCAGTCCCGTGCGCGTCGGGCCGGAGAAGAGGAAGCGGGCTAGCAACTGGCCCGCCCGGTCGCGCTGCTCCTTCGTGCCGTCGGCGATCACCTCCGAGAGAGGCGTCCCGTCCATCCACTCGGTCACCAGGACCTGCTCGCTCTGGTGCACCACCCGCGGCACCACCACATCGGGGTCGTCCGCGAACTCCTCGGCATGCGCCTGCTGGGCCTGCGCCTCCAACGCGTAGTCCAGCTCCTCCGAGACACGGTCGCGCAGCTCCGCGATGAGCGGCTTGATGTCCATGCCCGGAATCAGCGGCCCCAGGAGGCGGGCGAAGCGGCTGAGTTGATTGAGGTCGGAGAGCAGCGCCTCGCCCGCTCCCGGGTACTGGACCTTGACCGCAACCTCACGGCCGTCCGCCCACACGGCCCGGTGGACCTGCCCTATCGACGCCGCGGCCGCCGGCTTGTCCTCGAACTCCAGGAACAGCTCCCGCCACTCCTTGCCGAGCCGCTCCTCAAGAACGGAGTGCACGGTCCGGGTCGGCATCGGGGGCGCCGCCTCCTGGAGCTTCGTCAGCGCCGCTCGGTACGGCCCCGCGACCTCCTCCGGCAGCGCGGACTCGAAGACGGACAGCGCCTGCCCGAACTTCATCGCGCCGCCCTTCAGCTCGCCGAGGACCTTGAAGAGCTGCTCCGCCGTGCGCTGCTGCAGCTCGCGTCCCACGATCTCCGCCGACTTGCCCCCGATCCGCTTGCCGAGCCCCCAGGTCGCGCGCCCCGCGAAGCCGAGTGGCAGCGCGGCCAGTTTGGCGGTACGGGTGACCGCCTTCCGGGGAAGATCAGACATGCGCCCCTCCAAGTCCCAGACAGCCGCGCCTTGTCAGGCGGTTACCCGGCCATTGTTGCGTGCGGCTTCGTGTCAGCGGTGGGCCGATCCCCCTTAACGGACACACCGGCCCCACAAGAGCATGATGGATGCGGCCAAATCGGGCTTGAGTGCCACTCGAATCCTGGGACGGAGGCCATCCAGCGCACCCCCGCACCGGCCGACGAACCGCTGTCCAGGAAGGCGAGGGCACGCCCCGCCGCCAGCCCGGCGACCGAGGTCGACAGGGCCAGGTCGCACGCCGGCACCTGTCGCGCGGGCCCGGAGCGCCACTGGGCCAGCATCCGGGGCCAGGTGGGATCGCGGTCCGCGCGCTGCCGGAACAGACACTCGGCACACGCGGTCGTCCCCGGCAGGACCAGAGGGCCAACGACGCCCGTCCCCTCGATCACTCCCGCGTAGAGGTGGGGAGTGCCGGAGGCGAGCAGTTCCTCGGCCGCGGCGGGTGCGGGAGCGTACGCGTCCAGGCCGTCCCTCGGCGCGATGATCACCAGGGAGAGGCCCGCCGCACCCTCGGGCTCGGCGGACCGCCGGGGTGGCCGGCCGGGTGCCGACTGACGCACGATCCGGCGTGCGGTCGTGTCCCTGCGCTCCCCGACGGACTCGGCGGGCAGGCCACCCGGCGCGACGTCCCACGGCTGCACATGCCCGCCGTCCAGCACATCGACCCGGCCGACGCCCGCGCCCGCCAGCACGGAGGCCACGACGGCGCCGACCCGCCCGGCGCCCTGCACCCGCACCCGCATGGCACGCCGTGCAGCGGCCTTGGCCATCGCGTCGCCCGGCTCGGAAGAGAGGAGCGACAGCGAGGCCAGATCGGCGCGCAGCCGGTCCATGACCTCGCCCCGCGCACGCAGCGCGTCAGCCGCGGGGCCGCCGCCCGTCGAGTCGTCGAGGAGGCCGGCCCGCGAGAGCTCGCCCAGAAGTCTGTGCACGTGCCCGTCCGGCAGACCCATCCGACGGGCCTCCTCGCGCAGGAGCGGCACCCCGCGAGTGCCGTCCAGAAGAGTCAGAAAGCTGCTCGTCGCCGTGTCCATCGGGCCGAGCACCAGGGCGTGCGCGGGCGCCACCCCGAACTGCACGTTGCTCAGGTCCCGCCAGCCGCGCCGCAGCGCGGGCTTCAAGACCGGATGCGCGGTCGGAGTGACAGCCGTGGTCGTCGTGGTCGTCGTGGTCTTTGCGTTCGTAGCGTTCGTCGCTGTGGTCATGGTCGTCCCCCGTCGGCCGGTCGTCGTGGTCCCGTCCGCCGCGCCGATCGAATGCCAGAATGCCCGCCTCACCGGACGCCCGCGTCGCGTTGTCCACAGGCGGTGGGTGTTAGTCGTACTAATCAGTCGTACTAATCAAACGCACAGGGAGCGGAACAGCGCCGAACCGTCCCGGAGGCGGGACTTCCCCCATGCCCAGCGGGTAACGTCGGGGCGTGCCCGCCGACCCGTCCCCTCGCGTCGCTGGGGAGACCCCAGCGCGTCGCGCCGGAGCTCCACAGCGCAGCACGACCAGCCCGTCACCGTCCGGTGCGGTGGCCAGCGCGGTCGAGGTGAGACGGAGCGCCCGCCGCCGCAGAACGGTCTCCGCGTACCGGGAGGGCGACCGCACCGTCGTCCTCATCCCGGCCCGGATGTCCGAAGCGGAAGAGCAGCGCTGGGTCAACGTGATGCTCGACAAGCTCGCGGCCCAGGAGAGCAAGCGGCTGCTCGGCGACGCGGAGCTCGCCGAGCGCGCAGGCCACCTGTCCGATCAGTACTTCGGCGGCCGCGCCAGGCCGGCCTCCGTCCGCTGGGTCACGAACCAGAACACGCGCTGGGGCTCCTGCACCCCGGCCGAGGGCAGCATCCGTCTTTCGCACCGGCTGCAGGGCATGCCCGAATACGTCGTCGACTACGTGCTCGTCCACGAGCTCGCCCACCTTCTCGTCCCCGGCCACGGGCCCCGTTTCTGGCGGCTCCTGGAGGCCTATCCCCGCACCGAGCGGGCGCGCGGCTACCTCGAAGGGGTGGTCGCGGCCGGGCGGCTGCCCCACCTTCCCGCCGCCCGCGAGGAGTGAACGTCCGCCGGATCTCGCGGTTGTGTAGCGGGTCTGTACCGGCTTCGCCCGCTGTCGGACTTTGCGGTTAGCCTGACGCGACGCATTCACATTCGGGATGGGGGACGGTCGTTACGTATGGCCAGGGAATTCCAACGCGGCCACAAGGCCAAGGTCAGTGACCTCACCGCGGGAACCGATCTGTACGTCGGCGTGCAGATCTCCGCACCGGGGCTGACGTTCGACATCAGCTGCTTCGGCCTGGACGCGAGCGAGCGGCTCTCGGACGACCGTTACTTCATCTTCTTCAACCAGCCGAAGTCCCCCGAGGAGTCGATCCAGCTCCTGGGCGCCCAGGCGGGCGACACCGAGTCCTTCCGGGTCACGCTCGACCGCATCCCGCAGCAGATCCAGCGGCTGTCGTTCACGGCGACGATCGACGGCGCCGGGCAGATGTCGCAGGTCGCCTCCGGGTACATCCGCATCGTCGCGGGCGGCGAGGAAGTGGCGCGCTACGCCTTCAACGGCGCGGAGTTCTCCACGGAGCGCGCCGTCATGCTGGGCGACTTCTACATGAAGGACGTCTGGCGCTTCGCCGCGATCGGCCAGGGCTTCGACGGCGGACTCGACGCGCTCCTGAGGAACTTCGGCGGCGAGGTCGCCGAGGAGGAGCCCGCCGCCCCGCAGCCGCAGGCTGCCGCCCCCTCCTTCGCACCGCCCGCGCAGGCCGCGGCGCCGCCCGCGTTCGGCGCCCCGGCGTCCGCCGCGCCGCTCCAGGCACCCGCGCCCGCCCCCATGCCGGCGCCCGCCCCCGCGCAGAACTTCGCGCCGCCGCAGGGCGCCACCCCGCCCCCGGCCCCCGCCCCCGCGCCCCCCTCCGTGCACGCCGCGCAGACCGTCGTGGCCCCGATGAACCAGCCGCCGGGAGGAGCCGTGCCGCCGCCGGCCCCCTCGCCGTACGGCCAGCCCGGTCAGCAGCACCCGCAGCAACCGCAGTTCGGCCAGGCCCCGGGCCAGTCCGCGCCCCCGCCGCCCGGATACGGCCAGCAGCCCGCCGCCCCCATGCCCCCGCCCGGATACGGCCAGCAGCCCCCCGGCGGCCAGTTCCCGGGACAGGCCGCAGCCCCGCAGGGCGCGGCACCCCAGGGCGCCGGTGTGGCCGCGGCGCTCCAGAAGTACCGCGAAGCCCCCACCGGCCAGCGCTGGACGCAGCAGAACGAGAAGCTCATACGCGTCGACCTGGGCGTCGCCGACCAGCCCATCCTCGCCCGTCAGGGCAGCATGGTGCTCTACCAGGGCAAGGTCGAGTTCAGCTACAAGGGCGCGGGCTTCGCCGGACGCATCGTCGGCAACTCCACCGGCCAGGAGATGCAGCTGATGCGCTGCTCGGGCCGAGGGCAGGTCTTCCTCGCCGAGGAAGGCACCCACCTGCACCCCATCGAGCTCCAGGGCGACGCCATCTGCGTCTCGGCGGAGAACGTCCTCGCCTTCGACGAGACGCTCCAGCACGAAGTGCGCAGGATCGAGGGCCATGGCATCCCCGGCGGTGCTCTGTTCGTCATGCAGTTCCAGGGCACCGGCACCGTCATCCTGAAGACGCACGGCGTGCCCGTCGTCCTGCCCGTCACGCCGACGACCTTCGCCGACTGCCACGCCGTCGTCGCCTGGTCGGCCGCCGCTCAGGCGATCGTTTCCAGCCAGGTCCGGCTGCGCAGCAACGCGTACGCGGGATCCACGGGGGAGAGCGTGAACCTCCAGTTCCGTGGCGCGCCCGGCAATTTCATCGTCGTCCAGCCGTACGAGGTCTGAGGGAGCCCGTCATGAATCAGCAGCTCGCGGGCTTTGCTCCCGCACCCGTCGCCGCCCGCATGGAGAACCACGGCCACCACATGGTCAAGGTCGCCATGCAGACCGGCAACGACCTCCTCGCGCGCGTGGGCTCGATGGTCGCCTACGAAGGGTTCGTGCAGTACGAGCCGAATCCGCCCGCCGTCCGTCAGGTCGCGCGCGAGTGGATGACCGGCGAGGGCGCGCCCTTGATGAAGTGCTCCGGAGACGGCCTCCTCTACCTCGCCGACTACGGAGCGGACATCGTCGTCATCAACCTGGCGGGCGACTCCCTCTCGGTGAACGGCACCAACCTCCTCGCCTTCGACGCGTCCCTCCAGTGGGGCGTCGAGCGGGTCAAGGGCATGGCCAAGTTCGCCGGACAGGGCCTGTGGAACATCAAGATCTCCGGGCAGGGCTGGGTCGCGCTGACGTCCCGGGGCACCCCGGTCGTCGTCGACTGCGGCCGTGGCGACGACGAGACGTACGTCGACCCGGACGCCCTGATCGCCTGGTCCCCGAACCTGAAGGTGAAGGGCAAGCGCAGCTTCAAGGCCGGTTCCCTCATCGGGCGCGGCAGCGGCGAGGCCTACCAAATGGGCTTCTCCGGAGAGGGCATCGTCGTCGTACAGCCCAGCGAGGACAGCACCGACCGTCTCCGAGCACGGGGCTGAGGGGGAGCAACACACCATGCAGAGCCCACTTTTCGCGCACGCCGAACAGCAGACCCAGGAGCGCTACTCCGTTCAGAACCCGCAGCTGCTGCGGGTCGCCCTGGAAGGCCACGACGACGTCCTGGCCCGCAAGGGCGCGATGGTCGCCTACCAGGGGCTGATCGAGTTCGACGCCGAGTACCAGAACCAGGGCAACCAGCGGGCCCGCGCGCACACCGGCGAGGGCCTGGACCTGATGCGCTGCCACGGTCAGGGCACGATCTACTTCGCCAACCTCGCCCAGTACATCCACGTGGTGGATGTCGACCAGGACGGCCTGACCGTGGACAGCAGCTACGTCCTCGCGATGGACTCGTCGCTGACCCACCAGGTCATCGCCGTCGACAGCCAGTACGGCATCTCCGGCTCCGGCAAGTACCAGCTCAACATCTCCGGGCGCGGCAAGGTCGCCCTGATGACGTCGGGCCAGCCACTGATGCTGCAGGTCACGCCCGACCGGTACGTCAACGCGGACGCCGATGCGATCGTCGCCTGGTCCAACGGCCTGCGCGTCCAGATGCAGGCCCAGACCCATTCCTCGGGCGTCTGGCGCCGCCGCGGCAACACCGGTGAGGGCTGGGAGCTCAGCTTCATGGGCCAGGGCTACGCGCTCGTCCAGCCGAGCGAGATGCTGCCGCCCCAGAACGCGGTCATCGGGCGGGGCGCCCAGGCGCAGTTCGGTGTGGGCCAGCAAGGGGCTCGGGGGCAGAACCAGGGCAACGTCTGGAGTTAGCCACCGGAGCTGAGGGGCGCGGGAATTTTCTGCGGGCCGTATGTGGCTGGTCGCGCAGTTCCCCGCGCCCCTGACGGGGCGCGCCTTACAGGCGCGCCCTTGTTGCCTCCATCAGCCGTACCACCGACTCGTCCGCCACCCCCGCCACCTCGTCGTACCCGAACCAGCGCAGGTCCAGCGACTCGTCGCTGATCGCCTCGACCGCGTCGGACGGGGCGAGTGCGGCGTACTGGACGTCGAGGTGCTGCGTGCACGGGCCCGGGATCGGGTGCCGGTCCAGACGCACCGGCCCGCCCGCAAGCAGCGTCAGGCCCGGCATGCCGGACTCCTCCGTCGCCTCGCGCAGCGCGGCCGCGGCCAGCGTGGGGTCGCCCGGCTCGCAGTGGCCGCCCATCTGGAGCCACATCCGCAGCTTCTTGTGCAGGGTGAGCAGCACGCGCCCGCGCGAGGGGTCGACGACCAGGGCGCTGGCCGTCACGTGCCCGTCCGTGCAGGACTTCCACATGCCGTCCGCGGGATGCGCGGCGAGGTGGTCCAGGTAGTACTGGCGCAGTTCGTCCTGGCCCTCGTACCCCTTGAGTACGAGGACCGTGTCGTCGTGCAGGCTCACTTGCCGTCGTCGTCCTTGGTGTCGTCGCCCTCGTCCTTCGTGAGGTCGGGCTTCGCGGAGCCGCCGCCGGCCGCCTCGCCGAGCATCTTGTCCAGCTCGGAGAAGTCCAGCTGCTCGCGGTGCACGAAGCCGTCGGGGTCGTCCAGGTCGGTGGCCGTCGGCAGCATGTCCGGGTGCTCCCACAGGCCGTCGCGGCCGTCGACACCGCGCGCGTCCGTGAGCGAGGCCCACAGGCGCGAGGCGTCACGCAGCCGGCGCGGGCGCAGTTCGAGGCCGATCAGCGTGGCGAACGTCTGCTCCGCGGGGCCGCCCGTCGCGCGGCGGCGGCGCAGCGTCTCCCGGAGGGCGTCGGCGGACGACAGGCGGGGCTTCGCGGCGGCGTGGACCACCGCGTCCACCCAGCCCTCCACGAGCGCCAGAGCGGTCTCCAGGCGGGCCAGAGCGGCCTTCTGGGCCGGGGTGTCCTCCGGCTGGAACATGCCCTGCTGGAGCGCCTCCTGCAGCTGCTCCGGGTTCTGCGGGTCGAGCTGGCCGACCACGTCCTCCAGCTTGGCCGTGTCGACCTTGATCCCGCGGGCGTAACCCTCGACGGCGCCGAAAAGGTGCGAGCGCAGCCACGGCACGTGGGCGAAGAGCCGCTGGTGGGCGGCCTCGCGCAGCGCCAGATAGAGCCGCACCTCGTTCTTGTCGATGCCCAGGTCCTTGCCGAAGGCCTCGATGTTCACCGGGAGGAGCGCGGCCTTGCCGGACGGGCCGAGCGGGAGGCCGATGTCGGTGGAGCCGACGACCTCGCCCGCGAGCACGCCCACGGCCTGGCCGATCTGCTGGCCGAACATGGCGCCGCCCATGGAGCGCATCATGCCGATCAGCGGGCCCGCCATGGCCTGCATCTCCTCCGGCAGCACGTCGCCCATGGCCAGGCCGACGCGCTCGGCGACGGGGTCGACGAGCTCCTTCCAGACCGGCAGCGTCGCCTCGACCCACTCGGCGCGGCTCCACGCCACGGCCGTGCCCGACCCGGACGGCAGAGACGTCGCGTCGTCCAGCCACAGGTCGGCCAGGCGCACGGCCTCCTCGACGGCGGACCGCTCGGCGGGGCCGACGCTGGCGTCCTTGGTGCCGTCCGCCGTGCCCTGGGACACGGTCTGGCGGGCGATGTCCTTGGCCATGTCCCAGTTCACCGGGCCGCCCTCGTACGAGAGCATCTGGCCGAGCTGCTGGAACGCGGCACCCAGGTCGTTCGGGTTCATGGAACCGAACATCGCGGCGAACGGGTTGTCACCGCCGCCGGCTCCGGGGAACCCCCCGAAACCGAACGGGTTCGCGGGGCCACCGGCGCCCTGCCCGCCCTGGCCCCCGCTCTGTCCCTCTCCAGGGGATCCCTTCTTCTTGCCCTCGTCGCCGTCTTCCGGCTCCTCCGGCGGAAGGCCGAATCCGAATGGGGTGTCACTCACGGGATTCCTCGGCTCGTCAGGCCGCCGGTATCGTTCCGGCGGCGGCTGCCCTACAACACCACCCAGCGTAGACACCGTGACGGGTTCGGGCCTCGGTGCTTCGCCGACTCATGGCCTGCGGCAGGATGGATGCCACCTGGTACGTACGCGTCATACGCGTACGTACTGAAGACAACCGCTGGAGACGCCCGGTGAGTTCCCCAGATCCACAGGTTCGCGCAGCGCGAAACCCCTCAACCCCGGCACCCGTCCGAGGGCCGGTGGTCGCCGTGACCGGCGCCGCCTCCGGAGTGGGCGCGCTCCTGACCGAGCGCCTCGCCGCATCGGAGGCGATCAAGCAGGTCATCGCCATCGACGAGCGCCGGGGCGACTGCACGCAGGCGCAGTGGCACATCCTGGACGTGCGGGATCCGGCCATCGCGGAGAAGCTGCGCGGCGCGGACGTCGTGGTGCACCTGGCGCTCGATCTCGACCTGGAGACCGACGCCGCGGCCCGCACCGCGTACAACGTGCGCGGCACCCAGACCGTGCTGACCGCGGCCGCGGCGGCCGGCGTGCACCGCGTCGTGCTCTGCACGTCGGCGATGGTCTACGGAGCGCTGCCCGACAACGAACTGCCCCTCTCCGAAGACGCCGAACTGCGCGCCACCGCGGAGGCCACCGGTGTCGGTGACCTCCTGGAGGTGGAGCGTCTCGCCCGCCGGGCGCCCCGCGCGCACCCCGGCCTCAACGTCACCGTCGTGCGGCCCGCGACCCTCGTCGGCGGCACGGACACGGCCCTCACGCGCTACTTCGAGTCGCCCCGGCTCCTGGTCGTGGCCGGGTCGCGCCCCGCCTGGCAGTTCTGCCACGTCGAGGACCTGTGCAGCGCTCTGGAGTACGCCGTCCTGGAGAAGGTCGACGGCGAGCTGGCCGTCGGCTGCGACGGCTGGCTGGAGCAGGAGGAGGTCGAGGAGCTCAGCGGGATCCGGCGCATGGAGCTGCCGTCGACGGTCGCGCTCGGCGCCGCCGCCCGGCTGCACCGCATCGGCCTCACCCCGTCCCCGGCCGGTGACCTCGCCTACACGATGTACCCGTGGGTGGTCAGTGTCAGCGGACTGCACGACGCCGGGTGGCGGCCCCAGTGGACCAACGAGGAAGTCCTCGCCGAGCTGCTCGAAGAGGTCGCGGGGCGGCGCACCGTGGCCGGTCGGCGGCTCGGGCGCAAGGACGCCACGGCCGCGGGCGCGGCGGGTGCGACGGTCGCGCTGCTGGGTGCCGCGGCGGTGGTGCGCAGGGCGCGGAAGGCGCGGCGGAGGATCTGAGACGCGCCGGGTCACCGTCCGCGGGCTGCCCTGCGCCGTCCCGCGGCGGGCGGCCCTGTAGGGAGCTCCAAGGCGACACGCGTGCGTGCCGGGCGAAAGGTCTATTCCGTGATGCCCGTGCCGTGCGGCACCATGGCCGCATGGCACGCACCACGATGGACCACCCCGGCGAGCAGGCCGCGCAGGACCCGATCCGCCTGCTGGCGATCCGTGACACCCCGCTCTCCCTGGACGAGGTCTTCCAGGCCGTCGGTGACGACGCGGCGGGCGGCACGGCGCTCTTCGTGGGGACCGTGCGCAACCACGACGGCGGCGCGGACGTCGACGAGCTGGGGTACTCGACCCACCCCACCGCCGAGGCCGAGATGCGCCGGGTGGCCGAGAAGGTCGTCGCGCAGTACCCGGTGCGCGCCCTGGCCGCGGTGCACCGCGTCGGGGACCTCGCCGTCGGTGACCTCGCGGTGGTCGTGGCCGTCTCCTGCCCGCACCGCGCCGAGGCCTTCGACGCCTGCCGGCAGCTGATCGACGACCTCAAGCACGAGGTGCCGATCTGGAAGCATCAGCGCTTCTCGGACGGCAAGGAGGAATGGGTGGGTGCCTGTTGAGCCGACTGACCCGGGTGCCTCCGACCGCGTGACCGGCGCTCCGGTTGCGTAACCGGACCCCTGCCGTGAGCGTTGACCATGCGGATGGTTAATCTGCTGATCAGTCAGTTGCGGTGGCTCACGGGTTCGGGAGGTCGGCATGGCATCACTTGCCTGGTTGCTCATTCCGCTCCTGGCGGCCGTCGGTGCGGGTCTGTGGGGCAGCTGGGCGACCCGCAACCGCAAGTCCGGCCGCACGGGTGACGCCAACGAGCTCAACGGCTACGCGGCCTTCCGCGAGGCGATGGAGAAGTCCCGCACCGGGAGCTGAAGCCCCGTACGGACCGGCCCCGGGGGTGCCCTCACAGGCAGGTCCCGTACTGTCGTTCCATGCCACGCCGCACTGCGACGATGCTCGCCTCCACCTTGATGCTGATCGCGCTGCTCTGCGCCGGAGTACTCATCAAAGTGCCGTACTCGGAGATGTCCCCCGGGCCCACGGTGAACACCCTCGGCGACCACGACGGCGAACCGGTGCTGCAGATCTCCGGCCGCAAGACCTATCCCACGACCGGCAACCTGAACATGACGACGGTCAGGGTCACCAGCGCCGACTACGACATGAACCTCGCGGAGGCCGTCTACGGCTGGCTGGCACACGACAACATCGTGGTGCCGCACGACACGCTCTACCCGGACGGCAAGACCGAGCAGCAGTCCTCCCAGGAGAACGCCGAGGAATTCAGCCAGTCCCAGGAGAGCGCCAAGGTGGCGGCGCTCAGGCAGCTGGACATCCCGGTGAAGTCCCAGGTGATCGTCTCCACCGTCTTCAAGGGCGACCCGGCGGAGGGCAAGCTGCACGCGGGCGACGTCATCCGCAAGGTGGACGGCAAGCCCGTCAAGGAGATGACGGACGTCGCGAAGCTCGTCACCGATCACAAGCCCGGCGACACGGTCACCTTCACCGTCGTCCCGGTCAAGGCCGCGGCCGCCGCCGAGAAGGCGGGCAAGGCGCCGACCGAGACCGAGGAAGTCAAGATCACGACGAAGGGCGCGGAGGACGACGCGGACCGCGCGGTCGTCGGCATCAAGGCGGGCACCGACCACACCTTCCCGTTCACGATCGACATCAAGCTGGCCGACGTGGGCGGCCCGAGCGCCGGCCTGATGTTCGCCCTCGGCATCGTCGACAAGCTGACCCCGGACGACCTCACCGGCGGCAAGTTCGTGGCCGGCACCGGAACCATCGTGGCCGACGGCGAGGTCGGCCCGATCGGCGGCATCGAGATGAAGACCGTCGGCGCGCGCGACAAGGGCGCCGAGTACTTCCTCACGCCGAAGGGCAACTGCGCGGCCGCCGCCGAGGACGTCCCCGACGGCCTCACGCTCGTCAAGGTGGACACCATCGCGGACGCCGTGAAGTCCCTGGAGAAGATCCGCAAGGGCAACACCGCCGACCTGCCGAAGTGCACCAAGGGCTGAGAGCCTGTGTCATAACCCCGGCCGGACGGGCCCCGACACAGCTGTGCGCGGGCAGGAGGCCCCACCCGCGCACAGAACGGAATATGACGAACCGCTACGCGAACGTCGCCGCGAGCGCCTCCGCCAGGCCGGGCACCAGGTCCGAGCCGGTGAGGACCTCGGTCGGCGAGTCCTTCTCGCGCAGCCGCAGCGCGGACTCGCGCGCACCGTCACGCAGCACCGCGACCGTCATCCGGACCTCCTGCCGGTCCGGGTGCTCGGCCACCCACTTCGCGAGCTGCGCCTCGCCGAGACCGTCCGGGACGGACGCCTCGGCGGACGGCGGCAGCATCAGGCGCTCCACGGTGAGAGCGCAGCCCGCCACCGCGTCCGGCCAGGCGATGGTGCCGAGGAATTCGTCCAGCGGCTTGTCCGCGGGGATCTCCTCCTGCTCGATGGGGGTCAGGCCGGCGTGCTCCACGCCGTCGTCGAGGCCGAGCTGGGAGGCGAGGCCGGGTTCTTGGGTACGCAGTCGCGCCGTGTCGACCAGCGCGAAGAGGCGGGCGGGCCGGTCCCAGCCGAGGCCGGATACGTACTCGTCGATTTCGAGTACCGCCCGGGTGAGGGGGCTCGCTGCCATGGGAGTGTTGGACATGGTCACAATCCTGCCTCGTTAGTCCCGAGAAACGGGAACCGAGTAAAGCGTAGGTAAGTTGCATAGGTGTGGGTCCGCGATCTCGGGGGCCTGACGGACCAACAGCGAATCAACAGCGAACTTCGAGGTGCGCACCTTGGCTTTCCAGATGCCGGACCGCGGCGGAGGCCCGACGGGGCCACGGATCAGAGTGGGCCGACCCTCCCGGCGTGTCCGGACCCTGCTCATGACACTGGGGGTCCTGGCCGTACTGGCCATGGCCTTCGTCATGTTCTCCGGGTTCTGGACGGACTGGTTGTGGTACCGCTCGGTCAACTACTCATCGGTCTTCACGACGACCCTGTGGACCAAGATCGGCCTGTTCTTCGTCTTCGGCCTCCTCATGGCGGCCGCAGTCGGCGTGAACATCTGGCTGGCGCACCGGCTGCGCCCGCCGCTGAGTGCCATGTCGATGGAGCAGCAGAGCCTCGACCGGTACCGCATGGGCATCGCCCCGTACAAGAAGTGGCTGCTCATCGGGGTCACGGCCCTGGTGGGGCTGATCGCGGGCGCGTCCGCCGCGGGTCAGTGGCGCACCTGGCTCCTGTGGGTCAACGGCGTGTCCTTCGGCCAGAAGGACCCGCAGTTCCACATGGACGTGTCGTTCTTCGCGTTCGACCTGCCCTGGTACCGCTTCCTGCTCGGCTTCGGCTTCGCGGCCACGGTGCTCTCCCTGGTCGCCGCCGCCCTGACGCACTACCTGTACGGCGGGCTGCGGATCACCAGCCCCGGCGCGCGCGCCACCGCCGCGGCCACCGGTCACCTCTCGGTGCTGCTCGGCGTCTTCGTGTCGCTCAAGGCCGTCGCGTACTGGCTCGACCGGTACGGCCTCGCGGTGAAGTCCAGTGACTTCAAGGCGACGGACAACTGGACCGGCCTGAAGTACGTCGACGCGAACGCGTACCTGCCGGCGAAGACGATCCTGTTCTGCATCGCCGTCATCTGCGCCATCCTCTTCTTCGCCACGCTGTGGCGGCGCACCTGGCAGCTGCCGGTCATCGGCTTCGGCCTGATGGTGCTCTCGGCGATCCTCATCGGCGGGCTCTACCCCGCGATCGTCCAGAAGTTCCAGGTCCAGCCGAACGAGCAGGCCAAGGAAGCGCCGTACATCGAGAAGAACATCGAGGCCACCCGCCACGCCTACGGCATCAGCGGTGTGAAGCCCGAGGACTACAAGGGCGCGGGCAAGGTCGACGAGGACCCCGGGAAGAAGCGCGAGGACGCGGACACGGCGGCCAACTACCGGCTGAACGACCCGAACATCGTCTCGCCGACCTTCCAGCAGCTGGAGCAGGAGCGCAGCTACTACCAGTTCCCGAAGACGCTGGACGTGGACCGCTACAACGGCCAGGACACCATCGTCGGCCTGCGCGAGATCGACGTGAACAAGCTCGACAAGCGGAACTGGATCAACGACCACTTCGCCTACACCCACGGCTACGGAGTGGTCGCCGCCAAGGGCACGGAGACCAAGCCGGGCTCCAAGGGCGCCCCGGCGTTCACCGAGGCCGGCCTGCCCACCACCGGCAACCTCGGTGAGTACGAGCAGCGGATCTACTACGGCGAGAAGACGTCCCAGTACTCGATCGTGGGCGGGCCCCAGAAGGAGCTCGACTACGAAGAGGACGGCGGCGGTCAGAAGACCTACAGCTACAAGGGCGACAGCGGGGTCAACCTCTCCAACCCGATCAACCGCGCCGCGTACGCGGTGTCCTTCGGAGAGCCGCAGATCCTGTACTCCGGAGCCATCGGCGAGGGATCGCGGATCCTCTACAACCGCACTCCGAAGGAGCGCGTGGAGGCCGTGGCCCCGTGGCTGACCATCGACGGCGACGTCTATCCGACGGTCGTCGACGGCCGCATCCAGTGGGTCGTCGACGCCTACACGACCAGCAACGGCTATCCGTACGCCTCGCGGACGACGCTCGGTGACACCACCGCCGACTCCCTGTCGCAGGCCGACAGCCAGCGCACGGTGATCGCCCAGCAGAACCAGGTCAACTACATCCGCAACTCGGTGAAGGCCACCGTCGACGCGTACACCGGCGACGTGAAGCTCTACACCTGGGACGACGAGGACCCGGTCCTGAAGACCTGGAAGAAGGCGTTCCCGGGCACCGTCAAGGACAAGAGCGAGATCCCGCCGAAGCTGATGGACCACCTGCGGTACCCGCAGGACATGTTCAAGGTCCAGCGCGAACTGCTCACGAAGTACCACGTCACGGACCCCGGCCAGTTCTACAACGCGAGTGACGCGTGGCAGGTCCCGAACGACCCGACGAAGAAGGACGACAGTGCGGTCCCGCCGTACTACCTGTCCCTGAAGTCGCCGGGCCAGACGCAGCAGCAGTTCTCCCTGACGACGACGTTCACCCCGAGCGAGCGGCCCAACCTGCGGGCCTTCATGACGGTCGACGCCGACGCCAGAAGCGAGAACTACGGCAAGATGCAGCTGCTCAGAGTCCGGGGTGACGTCGACGGCCCCGAACAGGTGCAGAACAAGCTGAACTCCATGACGGAAGTCGGCAACTTCGTCCGTGACATGAAGGGCGCCGACTCCGACGTCCTCTACGGCAATCTGCTGACCGTGCCACTGGACGACGGCTTCCTGTACGTCGAGCCCGTCTACGTACAGGGACGCAAGTCGGCGTACCCCCTCCTGAAGAAGGTCGCTGTGTCGTACGGCACGGAGACCGCCTTCGCGGACACCCTCAGCGAGGGCCTCAACCAGGTCTTCAGTACTGAAGGGCCCACCAAGCCACCGGCCGACGATCCGGGCGAGGACGAGCCGACCAAGCCGCCGAAGACGAACGACCCGACGGTCCAGGACGCGCTCGACGACGCCCAGGAGGCCTTCGAGGACGGCGAGGCGGCCATGAAGGAGAACGACTGGAAGGCGTACGGCGAGGCGCAGGAGCGGCTCCAGAAGGCCCTGGAGCGGGCCGAGGAGGCCTCGGCGAAGGCCAAGGAGAAGGACGACAAGGCCGCCGACAAGAACGCCGACAACAGCGCTGACCAGGCCGCCGACAAGAACGCGGACAAGAACGCCGACAAGCCGGAGCCCGACAAGACCGAGTAGTGGGTGGTCAGGCCGCCCTCCCGCGCCGTGGTACGGTTTCATCACAACGGCGCGGGGTGGAGCAGCTCGGTAGCTCGCTGGGCTCATAACCCAGAGGTCGCAGGTTCAAATCCTGTCCCCGCTACTGCAAGGTGAAGGCCCGGATCCTTACGGATCCGGGCCTTCGTCGTGTGTGCCGGGTGCCGGTACCCGTCGTGTGCGGGTGGTCTGTGCCAAGACATGCGAACGGTGCTCGGTAGGGGGAGAGTTGGGAGATCTGTGTTTGACTTATCTCTCTGTGGGCATGTCGACAAAACGCTGAAGTGACCTCACTGGCTGCGGTATACCAGGTGTACCCAGGTTGCAGGTGGTGCGACGATGGACGTTATGGGGGACAAGGCAACTCTGTTGGAGACAGGGCGGTTTGTGCAGCCGGCCGACCGGGAGGATCCCGGGGCGGCCGCGGAGGAGATGCGCCACCGGCTGGCCGCCGAGGCCGGCGACGTGGACGCCATGAGCGTCCTCGGAAGCCTTCTGCTGCGCCGCGGTGATCTCGACGGCGCCGAGTCCCTGCTGCGCGCGGCGACCGCAGAGGGCGACCGCGCCGCCGCCAACAACCTCGGAGTCCTCCTCCACCAGCGCGGCTACGCGGACGAGGCGGCAGGCTGGTGGCGGGTCGCCGCCGTCGCCGGTTCCGCCGCGGCCGCGCACGCGCTCGGCCGTCACCACCGCGAGCGCGGCGACGAGCCCGCCGCCGAGTACTGGCTGCGCCAGTCCGCCGAGCAGGGCCACACCCTCGGGGCGTACGCGCTCGCGGACCTCCTGGAGCACCGCGGCGACGTCGGGGCCGAGCGCTGGCTGCGGGTCGCCGCCGAGCGCGGCCACCGCGAGGCCGCGTACCGCCTGGCCCGCGCGCTCGACCGGCGGGCCGCCGCGGAGAGCGCCGACCAGCCTCCGCGCGCGGGGCGCGCCGACGCCGCCGCGCGTACGCCCGCCGACGAGGCCGAGCAGTGGTACCGCCAGGCGGCCGCCCGAGGCCACCGGCGCGCCGCGCTGCACCTCGGCTCCATCCTGGAGCGGCGCGGCGAGCTGAAGGAAGCGGGCCGCTGGTACCTCAACTCCGCCAAGGACGGGGAGGCCAGGGCGGCCTGCGCCCTCGGCTTCCTGCTGCGGGACGCGGGCGACGAGGAGAGCGCCGCCGTGTGGTGGCTCAAGGCCGCCCAGGACGGCGACGGGAACGCCGCGAACGCGCTGGGCGCGCTGCACGCCGAGCGCGGCGAGACGCAGACCGCCGAGCGCTGGTACCGCGCCGCCATGGACGCGGGCGATGTGAACGGCGCGTACAACCTCGGGCTGCTCTGCGCCGAGCAGGGCCGCACCGCGCACGCCGACCAGTGGTACCGCCGTGCCGCGTACGCGGGACACCGCGAGGCGGCCAACGCGCTCGCCGTGCTGCTGCTCCAGGGCGGCGACGCGGCCGGGGCCGAGCCGTGGTTCTCCAAGGCCGCGGAGGCGGGCAGCGTCGACGCCGCGTTCAACCTCGGGATCCTGTACGCGAGCCGGGACGACGAGGCCGCCGCCCTGCGGTGGTACGAGCGCGCGGCCGCCGCCGGGCACACCGACGCCGCGCTCCAGGTCGGCACCGCGCGGCTGCGCGAGGGCGACGACCAGGAGGCCGAGCGGCACCTGCGGTGCGCGGCGGGCGGCGGCAGCGCCGAGGCGGCGTACCGCCTCGGGATGCTGCTCGACGCGCGTCGCCCCCCTGCGGGGCCGCCGGCGCTCGGCGAGCCCGCCGCGGAGAAGACCGAGTGCGAGGAGTGGTACGAGCGGGCCGCCCAGCAGGGCCACCGGCGGGCCCAGGTCCGGGTGGGCATGCTCGCCTCGGGCCGTGGCGACGTCGTCGAGGCCGCCAAGTGGTACCGCAAGGCCGCGGAGGCCGGCAGCCGGAACGGCGCGTTCAACCTCGGACTGCTCCTGGCCCGCGAGGGCAGCGAGCCGGAGGCCGCCCTGTGGTGGACGCGCGCCGCCGACGCGGGGCACGGCCGCGCGGCCCTGCGCCTCGCCCTGCTCTACGCCCGGCGCGGGCAGCTGGCGCAGGGCCAGCGGTGGGCCTCGCGGGCGGTCGACCTCGGCCCCGCGGAGGTCGCCGAGCGGGCGGGCCGCCTGCGCGAGGCGCTGCGGCAAGAGCTCACGGCGTAGGTCCGCCCCCGGCCCACGCCGCTCCATCCCGGCCGCGTCGGAGCACGGCAGAACGAATTTGCGCTGGTCGTAGCGTTGACGTACTGTTGTGTTTACCGACGCGGGGTGGAGCAGCTCGGTAGCTCGCTGGGCTCATAACCCAGAGGTCGCAGGTTCAAATCCTGTCCCCGCTACTGAAACCGAAGGCCCGGAACCAGATCATGGTTCCGGGCCTTCGGCGTTCCCGGCGCCGCGTCGTGCGCCGACGCTACTCGTGCCCGACCGCCTCCTCGTACAGCGTGCGGTCCACCACCTTCTCCTCCGGCACCTTGGCGCCCGCCGAGACGCCCGCCGCGCGGTACGCGTCCTGCAGCCGGTCCGTCGTGCCCGCGCGGATCTCCCAGTCCATGCGGAGGGACGGCGTGGCGAGCAGCACCTCCTCTTCCGTGTCCAGGAGCTGTGCGAGCCTCGCCGCGAAGGCCTTGTCGGTCTTGTAGTCGTCCGCGAAGTACGTGTTCACCGTGCGGATGTACGCGCGCAGCAGGGCGACACCCGCGTCCGGGTCCTCCCTGAGGAGGTTCGGGCCGAAGAGGAGGCCGCCCAGCGGCTCGCCCCGGGGCTGGCCGCCCAGGAACGCGTACCTCTTGTCGCCGTCGACCTTGCGCCAGACCGGGTCGAGCAGCCAGGCCGAGTCGGTGCCGCCGTTCTGGAGGGCGGTGAGGACGTCGGCGGAGCCGATCTGCTGGAACCGGATCTTGTCGAGGCCGCCGCCGTGCTTCTTCAGAGCCTTGTTCATGGGGTACGCGATGACGGACCCCTTGCCGATCATCGTGCCGAGCGTGCGGCCCGCCATGGGGACACGGGCCGCGGTCTCGTTCTCCTTCAGCCGAACCCACAGGCCGCTCTTCGAGCGGGGGTCTGGGGAGAAGTTGCCCGCCGTCCACTTGATGTCGAACCCGCTGGTGATGCCGTTCATCACGGCGGCTTCCGGGGCCGCCCACTGGGCGTCGACGTCGCCCTTGGCGAGGAGGGGGAGCGCGTCGGGGGTGGGCAGCACCTTCAGTTCGACGTTCAGGCCCTCCTTCTTGAACTCGCCCTTCTCCACGGCCATCTGGAGGGGGCCGACGTATTCGGCGCTCAGGGTGCCGGTCGCGATCGTCACCCTGCGCTCCTCGGGGAGTGGTTTCGGCGCGGGTGTGTTCGGGGCGCAGCGGGCCGGCTCGCGGTCGGGGGACAGGTCGGCGGGGTCGGTCCAGCTGCCCTTGCCGCAGCCGGACACCGGGGTGACCGTGCGGGGGCCGGTGGGCGCGGCGGTCTCCCGGTCGTCGTCGTTCTCCGCGCAGCCCGCGGCGGCGAGCAGCGAGCCCGCCACGAGCAGCGTGAGCGCGGTGGTGCGCGTACGTGTCATGGTGGTGCGCGTACGTGTCATGACTGGCTCCGCCCGTGGTCGCGCGGGGCCCAGGGGGTGAGCAGGCGGCCCGCGATCCGCACCAGCTCGGAGAAGACGACGCCGAGCAGGGCGACGCAGACGATGCCGACGAACATCACGTCGTTCTGGAAGAGGGCGCGCGAGTCGAAGATCAGGTGGCCGAGGCCGTCGGCCGCCGCGATCTGCTCCGAGGCGACGATCACCAGGACGGCGACGCCCGCGGCGATCCGCGCGCCGACCAGGACGGCGGGCAGGGACGCGGGCAGCAGGACGTGGCGGAACATCTGCCAGGGCGAGGCCCCGAAGACCTGACCGGCGTCGCGGTGTCCTGACGGGACGGCGAGGACCGCCGCCATCGTCGAGATCCAGACGAAGAAGAAGACCGTGGCGGCGACGAGCGCGATCTGCGGGCCCTCGCCGAGCCCGAACATGTTGAGGAAGACGGGGAGGAGCGCCAGCTTCGGGACGACGTACAGCGCGTCGAGGGTGGGCTCCAGCGCGGCCCGTACTACGGAGAGTGCGCCCATCAGGACGCCCAGCGCATAACCGGCGACCGTGCCGATCGCGTACCCGGCGAGCACGCGCTTCAGCGTGGCCCACACGTCCGGCCACAGCTCGCCGTCCGCGGCGCGCTGCCAGCCGTCCTCCAGGATGGTCTGCGGCGCCGGGTAGACGCGGTCGTCGAGCCAGCCGCGGACGGCGGCCAGCTGCCACAGCAGGATCAGCGCGGCGGGCACGCCCACGGCGAGCGACAGCTCCAGGGCGCGGCGCCGGCGATGGGTGCGGACGGGGTGCAGCTCCTGCGGGCCCGGCCTTCTGACCAGCAGCTCCTCTTGAGGGGCGGGACTCTTGTCGGTGGCCGTGGTCATGCGGCGGCCGCCGTGCCGACCTCGGCCCGCAGCAGCTCCCACAACTCGCTCTGGAGAGCGGTGAACTCCGGTGCCGTACGGATCTCTCCGCCGCGGGGGCGCGGGAACGGCGGGCGGCGCTCGGCGATGACGCGGCCGGGCCGGGCCGACATCACGAGGACGCGGTCGCCCAGGACGATCGCCTCTTCGAGGCTGTGCGTGACGAACAGCGTGGTGGTGCGGGTGGCCTGTGTGAGGGCGAGGAGCTCATCCTGGAGAATGACGCGGAGCTGGGCGTCGAGGGCGGCGAAGGGCTCATCCATCAGGAGGATCTCGGGCTCCACGGCCAGCGCGCGGGCGATCGCCACGCGCTGGCGCATGCCTCCGGAGAGGGCGGCGGGATAGGCGTCGGCGAAGTCGGCGAGGCCCATGCGGGTCAGCCAGTCCGTGGCGCGCGCGTTCGCCTCGCGGCGGGGGACCCGCTGGATGTCCAGGCCGAAGCGGATGTTGGCCCGGACGGTCTTCCAGTCGTAGATGCCGTAGTCCTGGAAGATCATCGCGACGGGGTGGCGGGCTGCCGTGCGGATGCTCAGCTCGCCGGAGCCGGGGCGCAGGAGCCCGGCGGCGATGCGGAGGAGGGTCGACTTCCCGCAGCCCGAGGGGCCGACGAGGCAGGTGAACTCGCCGGGGGCGATCTCCAGGTCGACGGGCCCCAGGGCGTGCACCGCCTCGGCGGCCCGGCCGAAGGTCCTGGTCACTGCGTGGGCGCGGAGTTTGGGGTGCGGATCTTCCACGGCTTCTCCTCGCGGAGGGCAGGCGGTGTCGGGCGCCGCAGAGAATATGACGGTGCGTCAGATTCTGGAAGGGGTCGGCACCGGCCGTGAGATGCGCGGCGAAGGCCCCCGGCGCCGTGCGGTGCCGGGGGCCTTCGAAGTCGTACGGGAAAGGGCTAAGCCGCCGCGCAGCTCGGGCAGACGCCTCGGTACGTGACCTCCACGTCCTCGACCGTGAAGCCGAAGCGCTCCGAGTCGGGGAGGCTGGCCAGCGGGTTGCCCGTGGGGTGGACGTCGCGGATGGCGCCGCAGCGGGCGCAGACCAGGTGCTGGTGGGGCCGGTGCGCGTTCGGGTCGTACCGCTTGGCGCGGCGGTCGGTCGAGACTTCGAGGATCTCGCCGAGGCTCACGAGCTCGCCCAAGGTGTTGTACACGGTGGCGCGGGAGATCTCGGGCAGCTTGTCCGTGGCGCGGGCGTGCACCTCGTCGGCCGTGAGGTGGACGTGGTCCCCGTCGAGGACCTCGGCCACGACGCGTCGCTGCGCCGTCATGCGCCAACCGCGGCCGCGCAGTCGTTCCAACAGGTCACTCATGGGAGCCAGCCTAACAGGCAGGGGACCTCAGTCCCGAACGGATGTGACTTTGGATTCTCGCTTGACTTAGACAAAGTCCATCGTAGGATCGAGTACGGCAAACGCCAAGGGACAGGGCCGACGGACAGGACTGGCAGGAATGACGCAGGAGGCGCACGTGACGCAGGGACCGCTCACCACGGAGGCCGGGGCTCCGGTCGCCGACAACCAGAACAGTGAGACCGCGGGCGTCGGCGGTCCGGTTCTGGTCCAGGACCAGCTGCTTCTGGAGAAGCTCGCCCACTTCAACCGCGAGCGGATCCCGGAGCGGATCGTGCACGCACGCGGCGCCGGTGCGTACGGCACCTTCACGCTGACCCGGGACGTCTCGCAGTGGACGCGGGCGAAGTTCCTCTCCGAGGTCGGCAAGGAGACCGAGACGTTCCTGCGGTTCTCCACCGTGGCCGGCAGCCTCGGCTCGGCCGACGCCGTGCGCGACCCGCGCGGCTGGGCGCTGAAGTTCTACACCGAAGAGGGCAACTACGACCTCGTCGGCAACAACACCCCGGTCTTCTTCATCCGGGACGCCATCAAGTTCCCCGACTTCATCCACACCCAGAAGCGCGACCCCTACACGGGCTCGCAGGAGGCGGACAACGTCTGGGACTTCTGGGGCCTCTCCCCGGAGAGCACCCACCAGGTGACCTGGCTCTTCGGCGACCGCGGCATCCCCGCTTCGTACCGCCACATGGACGGCTTCGGCTCGCACACGTTCCAGTGGAACAACGAGGCCGGTGAGGTCTTCTGGGTCAAGTACCACTTCAAGACCGACCAGGGGATCAAGAACCTCACCGCCCAGGAGGCCGAGATCCTGGCGGGCAAGGACCCCGACTCCCACCAGCGCGACCTGCGCGAGGCCATCGAGCGCGGCGACTTCCCGTCCTGGACCGTGCAGGTGCAGATCATGCCGGCGGCCGACGCGGCGAACTACCGCTTCAACCCGTTCGACCTCACGAAGGTGTGGCCGCACGCGGACTACCCGCCGATCGAGATCGGCAAGCTGGAGCTCAACCGCAACCCGGAGAACGTCTTCGCCGAGGTCGAGCAGGCCATCTTCAGCCCCGCGCACTTCGTGCCCGGCATCGGCCCGTCCCCCGACAAGATGCTCCAGGGCCGCCTCTTCGCGTACGGCGACGCCCACCGCTACCGCGTCGGCATCAACGCCGACCACCTGCCGGTGAACCGCCCGCACGCCACCGAGGCGCGCACCCACTCCCGCGACGGCTTCCTGTACGACGGCCGCCACAAGGGCGCGAAGAACTACGAGCCGAACAGCTTCGGCGGACCGTTCCAGACCGACCGGCCGCTGTGGCAGTCCGTCCCGCTCACGGGCGGCACCGGCAACTACGAGCCGGCCAAGCACGCCGAGGACAACGACTTCGTGCAGGCGGGCAACCTCTACCGCCTGATGTCCGAGGACGAGAAGGTCCGCCTGGTCGACAACCTGGCGGGCTTCATCTCCAAGGTCTCGCGCGACGACATCGCCGAGCGCGCGATCGACAACTTCCGTCAGGCCGACGGAGACTTCGGCAAGCGGCTGGAGGCCGCGGTCCAGGCCCTGCGCGGCTGACCAGCACCACTTGTCGTAGGCAGAGCGGCGGGCCGGTTCCCTCACGGGGCCGGCCCGCCGCCGCGTTCAGCCCGCCATCGCGGCGGTGGCCGCCGCGCGCCGGCCGGGTGCCCAGCAGCGGATGATGTCGCGGACCGAGACGATGCCGGTCGGTTCGTTCCCGTCCATGACGACCAGGTGCCGGAAGCCGCCGTGCGACATGGCGTCCGCGGCGTCCTCCAGGGTCCAGGAGGGGCAGGCGAAGACGATCTCGGTGGTCGTGTGGGTGCCGGCGACCTCCTGGTCGGGGTCCTGGCCGAGACCCAGGGAGATGAGGATGTCCCGCTCGGTGAGGATGCCGAGGCCACAGGTGTCGGGGTCCAGGACGACGGCCGCGCCGACGCGGCGGGCCGCCATCAGGTGGGCGGCCTGGCGGAGAGTGTGGGCGGGGCCGATGGTGAGGACCATCGAGCTCATGGCGTCGCGGACGAGCATGGGCGTGAGCCACCTCCTTGGTGAAACCGCGGTCTCCCGGTGGGCGAAGGATTGCCTCCGCCACCCGCTTGGAGAAAGGATTCACAAGTTCACAAGTGGGGGATTCTCAGAGTCGCAGCCATGCCGGGGGCGAGCAAGGGGGCGTGCGCGGTCAGTTCGGCTCAGCCGGTTCGACTCGGTAGCGCTGGTCCGGTCCGACTCAGTGGCGTTGGTCCGGTCCGACTCAGTAGCGCTGGTTGAGATAGCCGAGCAGCTCGTCGTGGAGCAGGCCGTTCGACGCGGCCGCGTTGCCGCTGTGCGGGCCCGGCCTGCCGTCGAGGCCGGTGAAGCTGCCGCCCGCCTCCGTCACCACGATCGCGGTCGCCGCCATGTCCCAGAGCGAGAGCTCCGGCTCCGCGCAGAGGTCGACCGACCCCTCGGCGACCATCATGTACGGCCAGAAGTCGCCGTAGCCGCGGGTGCGCCAGACCGAACGCGTCAGGTCCAGGAAGCCGTCGAGGCGGCCCTGCTCCTCCCAGCCCGACAGGGACGAGTACGCGAACGAGGCGTCCGGGAGCCGCGAGACCTTGGAGACGTGCAGCCGGGTCGCCGAGGTGAGGGAGCGGCCCGTGTACGCGCCGCCGCCCTTCGCCGCCCACCAGCGGCGGCCCAGCGCGGGCGCGGAGACGACGCCGACCACCGGCTGGTAGCCGCCCTCGCCCGCCTCCATCAGGGAGATGAGGGTGGCCCACACCGGGACACCGCGTACGTAGTTCTTCGTCCCGTCGATCGGGTCGATCACCCAGCGGCGCGGGCCCGTGCCCTCGACGCCGTACTCCTCGCCGAGGATCGCGTCGCGCGGCCTGGCCCGCTGGAGGTTGCCACGGATCAGTTCCTCTGCGGCCTTGTCGGCCTCGCTCACCGGCGTCATGTCCGGCTTGGTCTCGACCTTGAGGTCGAGGGCCTTGAACCGGGCCATGGTCGCGGCGTCGGCGGTGTCCGCGAGGACGTGGGCGAGACGCAGATCATCGTGGTAGTCGGGCATGGATGAACAGTATCGACCTCGTTCGGCACGATCCACAGCGCCGGGTGCGAGGCGCTTCACGGCGCTTGCGCCGGGGCTATTGACAGTGCTGCCGAGCGCGTCAACTCTGGCACAGGAGCCCCTATGGGCCTGTCCGGCCCTGGGCCCGGGGAGGCGACGATGCCCGCAGCACGGGAGTCCTTACTCGACGCGGCGTACACGGCGCTCGCACGGCGGCCGTGGCCCGGCGTCCGCATGGTCGACGTCGCGGCCACCGCCGGGGTGTCCCGGCAGACCCTCTACAACGAGTTCGGCAGCAAGGACGGCCTGGCCCGCGCCCTGCTGCGGCGCGAGACGGACGGCTATCTGCACGGCGTCGAGCGGGCACTCGCCGAGGAGCGCGAACCCGCCGACCGGCTCGCCGCCGTCGCCGCGTGGACGGTGGGAGCCGCCCGGGGCAACGCGCTCGTGCGGGCCGCGCTCACCGGCTGCTGGAGCGAGCGGCTGCCCGCGCCGAGCCGGGCCGCCGGATCCACCTCGTCGGTGCCGGCGCAGCGCCGCGCGGACGCGGGGGTGCCCACCGCCGCCGAACTGCTCGCGCTCGTACGGGACCGGGCGGTGCTCGCCCTCGGCGGCCGGGCCAGGAGCCGCGACCCCGAACTGGCCCGCGCCTGCGAGAGCGCCGTCCGCCTCGCCCTGTCGTACGTCGTCGCCCCGGCCGGGAACGACGACGACCCCGCGGAAGTGGTCCGCGGGGCCATAGGGCGCTGGGTGGGCACCAAGTAGGCACCAAGTAGGAGGCGTCGGCCGCCCTAGTGGGCGGAGCCGGACAGCTGGAGGCCGATCACGCCGATGATGACGAAGGAGATCGACACGATCTTGAGCGTGGAGACCAGGTCGTCGAGGAAGATCATGCCGTAGATGGCGGTGCCCGCCGCGCCGATGCCCGTCCACACGGCGTACGCGGGCCCCACGTCCAGCTTCTTCAGTGCCAGGGTCAGCAGACCGAAGCTGCCCAGGGCGAAGCAGGCGAACGCGATCGTGGGCCAGAGCCTGGTGAAGCCGTGCGACAGCTTGAGACAGACCGCGAAGCCGGTCTCAAGAATCCCGGCGACGATGACCAGCAGCCACGCCATGTCCTTGCCTCCCGTACTCGTCCACGATGTGCGGCCGCTTCGCCCGGCTGGAATCCGACTCCGTGCGACTATGCGCGATTATGCATTTACCTTCGCCCGCGCGGCGCAAACAACGGGGAGGTCAGTCCTCTTCCCGCCGCTCCCGTGTCGCGAGCAGCCTGCGCAGGGAGTAGAGGCGCTGCGGGTCCGCGTGCCCGGCGGCCACCCAGGCGTCCAGGGCGCAGTCCTTCTCGTCGTGACTGCAGCCGCGCGGGCAGTCCGCCGTCCCCGGCTCCAGGTCGGGGAAGGCGAGGATGACGCGGGACGGGTCGACGTGGTTGAGGCCGAACGACCGCACGCCCGGGGTGTCGATCACCCAGCCGCCCACCTCCGCGAGCGGCAGCGCGAGCGCGGACGTCGTGGTGTGCCTGCCGCGGCCCGTGACCGCGTTGACGTGCCCGGTCGTGCGCCGCCGCTCCTCCGGGACGAGCGCGTTGACCAGCGTCGTCTTGCCGACCCCGGAGTGCCCGACGAAGGCGGTCACCTTGCCGTCGAGCAGTTCGTGGACCCGCGCGAGCTCCGCGCCGTCGGTGAACTCCTCGCGGCTGGTGACGACGTAGGGGATGTCGAGCGTGGCGTACGTCTCCAGGAGCTTGTCGGCGGAGGCCAGGTCCGACTTGGTCAGGACGAGGATGGGCTCAAGACCGCCGTCGTACGCCGCCACGACACACCGGTCGATGAGACGCGGACGCGGCTCCGGGTCGGCGAGGGCCGTGACGATGGCGAGCTGGTCGGCGTTGGCGACGACCACGCGCTCGTACGGGTCGTCGTCGTCGGCGGTGCGCCGCAGGACGGAGGTGCGCTCCGCGATCCGCACGATCCGCGCGAGCGTGTCCTTCTTGCCGGACAGGTCCCCGACCACCGCGACCCTGTCGCCCACGACGGCGGCCTTGCGGCCCAGCTCGCGGGCCTTCATCGCCATCACGATCCGGTCGTCGACCAGGACGGTGAGACGGCCGCGGTCGACGGTGAGGACCATGCCCTCGGCCGCGTCCTCGTGCTTGGGCCTGATGTGGGTGCGGGGGCGGTTGCCCTTGCGGTTGGGGCGGACGCGGATGTCGTCCTCGTCGGGGTTCTTGCCGTAGCGGCGCATGTTCTCGTTCCGCCCGTCAGTTCCCGAGCATTCCGGTCCAGAGGTCGGGGAAGTCCGGGAGGGTCTTCGCCGTCGTCGCGACGTTCTCGATCTGTACGCCGTCCACCGCGAGGCCGATGATCGCGCCCGCGGTCGCCATGCGGTGGTCGTCGTACGTGTGGAAGATGCCGCCGTGCAGCCGGCGCGGCCGGATGTGCAGGCCGTCGGCGGTCTCGGTGACATCACCGCCCAGTTCGTTGATCTCCTTGGTGAGCGCGGCGAGCCGGTCCGTCTCGTGCAGGCGGAGGTGGGCGACGCCGCGCAGCGTCGAGGGGGAGTCGGCGAGGGCCGCGACCGCCGCGATGCCGGGCGTGAGCTCACCGACCTCGCTCAGGTCCACGTCGATGCCGTGGATCGAACCGGACCCGGTGAAGACCAGGCCCTGCTCGGTCAGTTCGCAGGAACCGCCCATCTCCGTGAAGATCTCGCGCAGCGCGTCGCCGGGCTGCGTGGTGCGGGCCGGCCAGTCCGGGACGGTGACCGTGCCGCCGGTGACCAGGGCCGCGGCGAGGAACGGCTGGGCGTTCGACAGATCGGGCTCGATGGTCAGGTCGCGGCCGAGGAGGGCGCCGGGGGCGACCCGCCACACGTTCGGCTCGCCGCCCGCCTCCGGGGTGTCCACCTGGGCGCCGACGGCGCGGAGCATGTCCACGGTCATCCGGATGTGCGGCATCGACGGCAGGACGCCGCCCACGTGCCGCACCTCCACGCCCTGGTTGAAGCGCGGGCCCGAGAGCAGCAGGGCGCTGACGAACTGCGAGGAGGACGAGGCGTCGATCTCGACCCGGCCGCCCTCCAGGGCACCGCCGCCCTGCACGGTCAGCGGCAGCGCGCCCGGGCTGCCCTGCGACGCGTCGTCGATGCGGGCGCCGAGCGCGCGCAGGGCATCGATCACGCCGTGCAGGGGCCGCTCGTACGAACGGGGGTCGCCGTCGAACCGGATGGGGCCGTCGGCGAGGGTGGCGACCGGGGGCAGGAAGCGCATGACCGTGCCGGCGTTGCCGACGTCGACCGTGGCCGGGCCGCGCAGGCGCGAGGGGATCACGCGCCACGCCTCGCCGGAGCCGTCCTTGCCGCCCGCGACCGAGGAGCTCGACGACACGGTCTCCTCGATGCCGACGCCCATGGCACGCAGCGCGTCCGCCATCAGCAGGGTGTCGCGGGAGCGCAGCGGGCGGCGCAGCCAGCCCGGCTCGGCGGCCAGCGAGGCCAGGACCAACGCGCGGTTGGTGACCGACTTCGAACCGGGGACGTGGACCGTCGCGGTGACGGCTCCGCTTGCGTGCGGGGCGGGCCAGAGGGCGGTGTTCGCCGGGGTTTCGGTCATGCCTTCACTTTAGTGGCTGCGGGTGACCCCGCTCAGACGTCGAGGAGCCAGCGACCGCCGCCCATCAGGGAGCAGAGCGAGACGGCGTGGAAGAGGAAGAGCCAGAGCCCCGCCGGGACGTGCGTGAGCCGCGACAGCTGGTCCGCGTCCGAGTCGCCCGCGCCCCCGCGCCTGCGCTTGGCCTGCAGCTCGAAGGCGGGCCGTACGCCTCCCAGGAGCAGGAACCACACCACCGCGTACGCGAACGCCGCCTGTACGTCGGTGTCGGCCAGCCAGGACACGAGCAGGAAGGTGCCGCCGGTGAGGACCACGGTCAGTGCGCCGTACGCGTTGCGGATCATCACCAGCATCACGACGAGCAGCGCGGTCGCGATCCACAGGAACGCCGTGATGCGCCCCGAGTCGAGCAGCGCCGCGCCGCCGAGGCCGAGGAGCGGCGGCGCGGTGTAGCCGGCGGCCGCGGTGAGGATCATGCCGAGCCCGGTGGGCTTGCCGCGCGAGACGGTCAGGCCCGAGGTGTCGGAGTGCAGCCGGATGCCGTCGAGGCGGCGCCCGGTGAGCAGGGCGACCAGGCCGTGGCCGCCCTCGTGCGCGATGGTGATGGCGTTGCGGGCGAGGCGCCATATGCCGTGCGGGACGACGACGGCGAGGGCGACGACGCCGGTCGCGATCACCAGCCACTGCTCGGGCGCCGCCTGCGTGCCGAAGACGCGGTCCCAGAGGTCCGTCAGGCTGGCGCTGGCGGCGGTTTCGATTCCTGTGGCCATTGCTGGGACCGGCTCCTCTGGTGGTACGGGATCTGGCAGTCTGGCACGTATGTGCGGACGGTTTGCATCCAGTCGTAGGCCCGAGGATCTCGCGGCGACCTTTGAGATCGAGAAGTGGGACGAGCCCCAGGAGGAGTTCGTTCCCGATTTCAATGTGGCCCCTACGAAGGAGGTCTACGCCGTCCTGGACCGTCCCCTGAAAGACGCCGATGACCCGCGTCCGGTTCGCCAGCTGCGCACCCTGAAGTGGGGCCTCGTGCCCTCCTGGTCCAAGACGCCCGAGGGCGGCGCCCGGATGATCAACGCGCGCGCGGAGACCGTCCACGAGAAGCCGTCCTACCGCCGGGCCTTCACCTCCCGCCGCTGCGTCATCCCCGCCGACGGCTATTACGAGTGGGTGACCGCGCCCGAGGAGCGGCAGCTGGAGGTCGAGGGCAAGAAGAAGCGGCCGCGCAAGCAGCCCTACTTCGTGACGCCCGCCGACGGCTCGGTCTTCGCCATGGCGGGGCTCTACGAATTCTGGCGGGACAAGACCCTGCCCGACGAGCACCCCCTCGCCTGGTGGGTGACGTGCACGGTGATCACCACGGAGGCGGAGACCGCGCCCCTGGCCGCCGCCCCGGAGGAGGGCCCGCGCTCGCTCGCGGACATCCACCCGCGCATGCCGCTGATGCTCACACCGGACCGCTGGGACGCCTGGCTCGACCCGTCCCGCACGGACCCCGAAGAGCTGCGCACCCTCCTGGAGCCGCCCCCGCACGGCCTGATGCGGGCCTATCCGGTGTCCACCGCGGTCAGCAACGTACGCAACAACGGACCGGAGCTGCTGAAGGAGCTCGACGGTCCCGAAGAGGGCACACTCTTCTGACGTGACGCACATGACACGGAGCGAGACCGTCGAGACCGTCGAGACCGACGCCGGTACGGCACGGATCACCTGGCACCCGGCCACGAAGGAGGCCCGTTTCCTGCTCGCCGTCAGCCACGGCGCCGGCGGCGGCATCGAGGCCCGTGACCTTCAGGCCCTCGCCGCCGCGCTGCCCGCGCACGGCGTGAGCGTCGCCCTCGTCGAGCAGCCCTGGCGCGTCGCGGGCAAGAAGCTGGCGCCCGCGCCGAAGACGCTGGACGTGGGGTGGCGCGGCATCTGGCCCGCGCTGGAGAAGAAGGGGCTGCCGGTGATCTCGGGCGGCCGCAGCGCGGGCGCGCGCGTCGCCTGCCGCACCGCCACCGATCTCGGCGCCGCCGCCGTGCTCGCCCTCAGCTTCCCCCTGCACCCCCCGGGCAGGCCCGAGAAGTCCCGCGCCGACGAACTCCTCGGCGCCGGCGTGCCCACCCTCGTCGTCCAGGGCGGCAACGACCCCTTCGGGAAGCCCGCGGAGTTCCCCGAGGGGCCGTACGAGCTGGTGGAAGTGCCCTACGGAGACCACGGGTTCGCCGTGCCCAAGCGGGCGGACATCGGGCAGGACGAGGCAGTGAAACGCATCACGGACGGCGTCACCCGGTGGGCGGGAATGCTGGACGGGTGACCTCTGTTGTTGCGGACAGACGGTGAACGCCGTCGGTAGCTGTTCGTACGAGAGGGAGTCCGCCGCATGGGTTCGACCATCTGCCCGAACCGCTCCAGCGCCTCTGACCTGGAGTGGACGGTGCTGAGCGCACCCAAAACCGCATCTATTCGGGCGGCGCGGGGAGCGGGTCGTCGTCTATCCTCCGATTCGAGTGGGGCTGCTTTCGGCCTCACCACGTCGTTGGAGGAGGTGGGTCCGGTCACTGGGACCGACGCAGGGACCGAGCACGGCCAGGCGGAGCAGCCCCGAGAGAGTTCGGAGAACACCGAGACGGCCGCGGAGCGCACGGCCCGCTTCGAGCGGGACGCGCTGACGTTCCTCGACCAGATGTACTCGGCGGCGCTGCGCATGACGCGCAACCCGGCGGACGCCGAGGACCTGGTGCAGGAGACCTACGCCAAGGCGTACGCGTCGTTCCACCAGTTCCGCGAGGGCACCAACCTCAAGGCGTGGCTGTACCGCATCCTCACCAACACGTTCATCAACTCGTACCGCAAGAAGCAGCGCGAGCCCCAGCGCAGCGCCGCCGAGGAGATCGAGGACTGGCAGCTCGCGCGCGCCGAGTCGCACATGTCCACCGGTCTGCGCTCCGCCGAGTCGCAGGCGCTGGACCACCTGCCCGACTCGGACGTGAAGCGGGCCCTGCAGGCGATCCCCGAGGAATTCCGCATCGCCGTCTATCTGGCCGACGTAGAGGGCTTTGCGTACAAGGAGATCGCGGACATTATGGGGACACCCATCGGTACGGTGATGTCCCGACTGCACCGGGGCCGCCGCCAGCTGCGCGGCATGCTGGAGGACTACGCCCGTGAGCGCGGGCTCGTCCCGGCAGGTGCCGGGGAGTCGAACGGAACGAAAGGCTCGGGCTCATGAGCTGCGGAGAGCCGCACGAGACTGACTGCAGTGAAGTCCTGGACCATCTCTATGAGTTCCTCGACCACGAGATGCCGGACAGCGACTGCACCAAGTTCGAGACGCACTTCGAGGAGTGCTCTCCGTGCCTGGAGAAGTACGGCCTTGAGCAGGCGGTCAAGAAGCTGGTGAAGCGCTGCTGCGGCCAGGACGACGTCCCCGTCGACCTGCGCGCCAAGGTGATGGGCCGCATCGACCTCATCCGTTCCGGGCAGGCCGTCCCCGAGCAGGACGTCACCCAGGACGCGGCCCCCTCGGAGGCCTGAACACGCGGGGTCCGCCCACGGGCCCCGCTCTCCTCCCCCGTCACTCGAACGTGCTAATTACCGGCAGCCGGGCGCTGGCCGGGAGACCGCCGTTCTAGTCTCCGGACCGGAAACGGGGAGGAGACCTCCATGCGGTCGGTGCCGGTGCGGGCCCGTGTCTACATCCTGTGTGTCGCCCTGGCCGGTGTCGCCTGCACCGCACCCGCGGCGGGCGAGCACCCGTCGTGGCCGGCCGTCGCCCTCCTCTCCGTGCTCTACGCCGGATGCGAGCAGATCACCAGGTGCCGCTTCGTCGGCCGCCGGGCCCCGCGCGGACTCGGCACCTTCTTTCCCGTCCTGCTCGCCGGGGTCTTCCTGCTGCCGCCGTCGGCCGCCGCGCTCGTCGCCGTCCCCGGCGCGCTGCTCGCCCGCGTCGACCGGCCTCCCCGCCGGCTGCGCCGCGTGTGGCGCGCCGCCCAACTCGCCCTGGCCGCCTGGGTGTCCGCCCGGGTCTACGCCGCCCTCGGCGGTCCCGCCGCCGGCGCCGCCCCCGACTTCCCTTACGTCCTCGGGCCCGCCGGAGCCGCCGTCCTCGCCTTCTCCGGCGTGCTCACCGTGCTGGACGGCGGCGTCCTCCTGACCGCCGAACGCGTCCCCGCGCGGGCCGCCTGGCGAGGACTCTTCCCGCGCGCGCTCGCGCCCGTCGCCGTGCATGGGCTCGCCGGACTGATGATGGCCGTCCTCTGGACCAGCCCGTACGGCCCGGCGGCCGCCCTGCTCGTCCTGCTCCCGATGGGCGTCTCCTGCTGGGTCTTCGCGCAGTACCACCGCGAGCGCGCCGCCCACCAGGCCACCATCCGCGCGCTCGTCCAGGCCGTCGACCTCAAGGACAAGTACACCCGCGGGCACAGTGAGCGCGTCGGCCGCGCCTCCGTGATGATCGCGCGCGAGCTCGGCATGGACGACGAGCGCGTCGAGGTCCTGCGATTCGCGGGCATCCTGCACGACGTCGGCAAACTCGGCGTACCGACCCGGCTGCTGCGGAAGGACGGGCCGCTGACGCCGGAGGAGCGCCGCGTCATCGAACTGCACCCCGAGTACGGGCACGAGATGGTGCGCGGCATCGGCTTCCTCGGCGAGGCCAGGGCGGCGATCCTGCACCACCACGAGCGGATCGACGGCAGCGGCTACCCGTACGGGCTCGCCGGGCCGCAGATCCCGGAATGCGCGCGGGTGGTGGCGGTGGCCGACGCGTTCGACGCCATGACGTCGACCCGGTCCTACCGGCGGGCCCGGCCCGTCGAGGCGGCCGTCGCCGAACTCACCCGGTGCGCGGGCGCGCAGTTCGACCCCGAGATGGTCGGGGCGCTCGCCCGGGCCCTGGACCGGCACGGCTGGCACCCCGAGGTCACGGCGGACGTGCCCGAGCAGGGCGGGGGCGGACCGCGGGGACCCGTGCCCGCCGCGCCCGCCGTGCCCGCGGCGTTCCGCCCGGTGGCCCGGTGAAGGCCCCCTCCCGGCTGCCTCCCACGGTCACCTGCCTGGCCGGGCTGCTCGCCCTCGCCTCCCTCGCGTGGACCCTCTGGCACGGCATCACCGAAGGCCGGGCCGCCCTCGCCTTCGGCGTGCTCATCGCCCTCGGCGAGCTGGCCCGGTGGGGGAGCGGAGAGGACCGGGAACCCGCGCCGCTGGGCGCCGCGGGAGCGCTCGCGTACGCCCTGCTCGGCGAGAGCTCCGGGCGGGCCACGCACCATGGGGTCCTGCAGGTGATCGCCGTGGTCGTCGCGGCGGCCCTGGTCGGAGCGGTACCGAACGTGGCGCTGGGCCGCGGACCCTCCCTTGACCACATGGCGCGCCGGGTGCTGACCGTCGGGTTCGCCGCGGCGTGCTTCCAGCCCCTCTACAACTCGGGCAAGCTCGGCGAGTGGGTGGGGCACGGGCCGTACTTCGCGCTCGTCATCGTCGCCCTGCTCGCCCTCACCGCGCTCTGCGACGCCGTCCTCGCCGCCGTGACGGCGCACGCCCGCACCCGCTGGCCGTTCGGGCCGCTGCTGCGCGAGGAGCTGCGGGCGATGCCGGGCATCGGCTCCGCGGTGTGCGCGACGGGTGCCGTCATGGCGCTCGCGGTGGCCGTGGCCGGACTGTGGGCGCTGCCCGTCCTCAGCCTCCCGCTGCTGCTCACCCAGCTCTCCTTCCGGCGGTACGCGGCGGTCCGTGCCACCTACCGGCAGACCATGGCCTCCCTGGCCAGGGCCACCGAGATCGCCGGCTACACCCCGCAGGGCCACGCCCACCGGGTGGCCGGCCTCAGCCGGGCCGTCGGGCGGGACCTCGGCCTCTCCGAGTCGGACCTCACCGTCCTGGAGCACGCGGCGCTGATGCACGACATCGGACAGCTGTCCCTCGTCGACCCCGTCCCCGCGGGCGCCACCGCGACGCTCCCCGCCGCGGAACAGCGCCGAATAGCCCTGCTCGGCGGAGCGGTCGTTCGGCAGACGGGGGTGGCGGCCGCGGTCGCCGTCGTCGTGGAGCGGCAGGCCGACCCGTACCGCGAGCAGCCGCTCACCGCACGTATTGTGCGGACGGCGAACGCGTACGACGAGATGGCGCGGGGAGAAGGACCCCCAGGGGCGCTGGGCGGCCCGCTCCACGCCCTGGAGAGGCTGCGCCTGGCCACGGGCCACGACTACCAGCCGGAGGTCGTGGAGTCGCTGGCCCGGGTGCTGTCCAGGGACGGCCTTACCTCGCGCCCTGCTGGGTAACCCATGGGTAATGAGCGGCCGTCCGACCGTACGTGGTTGGATGCGAAGAAGAGGGTGCACGGGGGTACGGACCCGACGCCGCGCCCGGACGAGACGAGACCTACGCATGACGTGGCAGGCGGGAATCAGGCGGAAATCGTGAGGATCTTCGGCAAGGGACGGCACCGGCCCTCCGCCTCATGGCGGCAGGCGACCGACCGCGCGTTCACGCTGATCGGCGACGGCCGGTACGAGGACGCGGGGGCACTGCTCACGCGCGCGGCGGATCTCGAACCCTGGCTGTCCGAGTCCTGGTTCAACCTCGCGCTGCTGCACAAGTTCCGGCACGACTGGGAGCAGGCGCGGGCGGCCGGACTGCGGGCGGTGGCGCTTCTGGACCGCTCAGCGGGCGCCCCCGACTGGTGGAACGTCGGCATCGCGGCGACCGCGCTGCAGGACTGGCCGCTGGCCCGCCGCGCCTGGCAGGCGTACGGCCTGCGGGTGCCCGGCGGGGTGGCCGCCTCCGGCGAGCCCACGGGCATGGACCTCGGCAGCGCGGCCGTGCGGCTCTCCCCGGAGGGCGAGGCGGAGGTCGTGTGGGGCCGGCGCCTCGACCCGGCGCGCATGGAGGTCCTGTCCATTCCGCTGCCCTCCTCCGGGCGCCGCTGGGGCGAGGTCGTGCTGCACGACGGCGTCCCGCACGGCGAGCGGACGACGGCGGCCGGGCACTCGTTCCCCGTGTTCGACGAGATCGAGCTCTGGGCGCCCTCGCCCGTGCCGACCTGGGTGGTCCTCCTGGAGGCCGCCACCGAGGACGACAGGGACGCCCTGGAGCGGCTCGCGGCCGACGCGGGCTTCGCCGCCGAGGACTGGTCGTCCTCCGTGCGGCTGCTCTGCCGGATGTGCTCCGAGTCGCGGATGCCGAGCGACGAGGGCGACGGCGAGCACCTGGATCCGCACGACCACAGCGAGCCGGGCCACCCGGGCCCGCTCGGCCACCGCAGCCCGGGCGCCCTCTGGGTACCGGAGCGCGAGTGCGGGCTCGCGGCACCGGCGGGCCTGGTGCGCGGGCTGCTCGACGGCTGGGTGGCGGACAGCCCGGATTCCCGTGACTGGCGGGATCTCGAAGAGGTCTGCTGACACTTCGCCGTAGGCTGTACGGGCACAATCTCTTGAGGGTTTCAAGGAAGGCGTACGGCGGACATGGCGCAGGACACTGAGCAGCAGACTTCCGGCGGGGTGCTCCCCGTCGACGACGAGGGCTTCGTCATCGACACGGAGGACTGCGAGGAGCGGGAGACGGCCTACCGCGAGCGCGGTACGTCCCGGCCCATCACCGTCGTCGGCAACCCGGTGCTGCACAAGGAGTGCAAGGACGTCACGGCCTTCGACGACGACCTCGCGAAGCTGATCGACGACATGTTCGCGACCCAGCGCGTCGCGCAGGGCGTGGGCGTGGCCGCCAACCAGGTCGGTGTCGACCTGAAGGTCTTCGTCTACGACTGCATGGACGACGACGGCGTCCGCCACGTCGGCGTGGTCTGCAACCCGGTGCTCCAGGAGCTGCCCGCCGACCGCCGCCGCCTCGACGACTCGGGCGAGGGCTGCCTCTCCGTCCCGACCGCCTACGCCCCGCTGGCCCGTCCGGACTACGCCGAGGTGACCGGGCAGGACGAGAAGGGCAACCCGATCAAGGTGCGCGGCACGGGCTACTTCGCGCGCTGCCTGCAGCACGAGACGGACCACCTGTACGGGTACCTGTACATCGACCGCCTCTCCAAGCGGGAGCGCAAGGACGCGCTGCGCCAGATGGAAGAAGGCACCCCGCGCTACCCCGTGGTGGCGAATGACTGACGCACGCGCCGCCTGAGCGGCGCGGGAACCGCGTGACACGAGCGGCCCCTGGTCCGGGAAGTACCCCGTGACCAGGGGCCGTTGGCATGCACGGACATGAGCCGCTCGCTTGTGCGAGCAGAACAGGCTGCCAGTGATCCATATTCAGTCACGTACGGGGATGTTCTCGGCACTGGGGGGTAGTGAATGGCGCAAATCTGTTCCCTGAACGGTCAGTTGTGGTGCTGAATGGAAAGCGCGGGGATACGCAACGGCGCGCGCCCGGCACGGCGGGAGGGGCGTGTGTCCTCAGGGCGGCTGAAAGGGGTTTGTTCGTGCCTGCATATTCCGGAAGCACTTCACAGACACATCCACACACACGGCCACGGTCATCGGCGGTAACGGTGCCGCCGGCACTGGCCCTTCCGGTGATCGAAGCGACCTTCCCTCGCCGTCTGCACCCGTATTGGCCAAAGCTTCAGGAGAAGTCCAGGACATGGCTGCGCGAAATGCGGCTCATGCCCCCGGACAAGGTCGAACGGTACGCGGACAGCCTCTGCTACACGGATCTCGTCGCCGGCTACTACATTGGCGCGCCGGACGAGTTGCTCACCGCGATAGCGGACCTCAGCAGCTGGTTCTTCGCCTGGGACGACCGGCACGACCGGGACTCGGTGCACGGCAGGACGCCCCAGTGGCGGCGGCTCTGCCGCGGCCTGCACGGCACCCTCGACGAACCCCGGCAGTTCGTGCACCACAAGGACCCGCTGGTCGCGGGGTTCGCGGACTGCGTGCTCCGCCTGTACTCCGCCCTGAGCCCCAGCTGGAACGCCAGGTTCGCCCGGCACTTCCACCCGGTGATCGACGCGTACGACCAGGAGTTCAGGAACCGCCGGTTCGGCACCGTGCCCACCGTCGAGGCGTACATAGAGTTGCGCCGCCTCACGTTCGCGCACTGGGCGTGGATCGACCTCCTCGAACCCACCGCCCGGTACGAGCTGCCGAGCGCCGTACGGAGACATCCCGCGTACCGCAGGGCGGCACTGGCGACCCAGGACTTCTCCGCCTGGTACAACGACCTGTGCTCACTCCCGAAAGAACTCGCGGGAGACGAAGTGCACAATCTCGGAATCAGCCTCATCCAGCACGAGGGAATGCGGCTGGAGGAGGCGGTGCGAGAAGTTCACAGGCGCGTCGGCCAATGCGTCTCAGATTTCATCGAAGCCGAACGGGAAGTTCTTCTGTTCGCCGAAGAATTGGCGGACGAAAGCGCGAACGGCGGGGAACTCGCGGACGCGGTGAAATCATGCGTCTTCAACATGCGGAACTGGTTCTCTTCCGTGTACTGGTTCCATCACGAATCCGGCCGCTATCGGGTGGACAGCTGGGACGACAGGTCCATCCCCCCGTACGTGACGGAAGAAGCCCTGGCGGAAAACGAACTGGTAGGTGAGGAATGAGCGTCGAATCCGCGATACCCGCGCCCCCCGCTTCCGGAGCCGGGCCGCTGCGCACCCCGCCCCTCGTCCGGGGCGGGGCCCCGGTACTCGGCCACGCCTGGAACCTCGTGCGCGACCCGCTCGGCTTCCTCTCGGCGCTGCGTGACCACGGGGATCTCGTCCGGATCAGGCTGGGACCCCGGACGGCGTACGTGGTGTGCGATCCGCAACTGGTCGGGGCCATGCTGAAGAACCCCGATTACATCGTCGGCGGACCGCTCTGGGACACCCTCGAAGTGCTCCTCGGCAAGGGCGTGGCGACCAGCAACGGCAAGCTGCACCGGCGCCAGCGGCGCATGATGCAGCCCGCGTTCCGGCCCGAGCGGATCGCCGACTACGCCAAGGTGATGGAGGAGGAGGCGCGCGCCACGGCGGCCCGCTGGCAGCCGGGCGCCACGGTCGACGTGAGCGCGGAGATGTTCCGCACCGCCGTGCGCATCGTCTCGCGCTCCCTCCTGGAGGTCGACTCGATCCGGGAGAAGGCGGACCGCATCGCCGACTCGCTGCACACCGTCTTCGAGGGCCTCTACCGCCGGATGGTGCTCTCGGTCGGACCGCTCTACCGCGTGCCGACCCCCGCCAACCGGCGGTTCGAGAGCGCGCTCGCCGACCTGCACGCGCTCGTCGACGAGATCGTCGCGGAGCGCCGCGCGGCGGGCCCCGGCGGCCCCGACGACCTGCTGGCGGAATTGCTGCGGGCCACGGACGAAGCCGGGGGGCCGATAGCCGACCAGGAGATCCACGACAACGTGGTATCGCTCGTCGTGGCAGGTGCGGAGAATGTGGCGTCGACGCTGGCGTGGACGTTCCAGCTGCTGACCGAACACCCCGAGCAGGAAAGGCGGTTGGTTGAAGAGGTAAATTCCGTGGCCCCGGATCGGGCGATCACATTCGCCGATCTCAAGGTCCTGCCGCACACCCGCAATGTCGTCACCGAGGCGATGCGTATACGACCGGCCGCCTGGATATTCACGCGCCGGTCCGTGGCCGAAACCGAGCTGGGCGGCTTTTCGATTCCGGCGGACGCGGACATCGTCTACAGCGTGTACGCGATGCAGCGCGACCCGCGTTCCTTCGAGCGGCACCTCGACTTCGACCCCGACCGCTGGAATCCGGAACGCGCCGGCGACGTACCGGAGTTCGCGATGATGCCGTTCAGCGTCGGCAACCGGAAGTGCCCCGGCGACCACTTCAGCCTGGCCGAACTCGCCCTGATCCTGGGGACGGTGGTCCCGAAGTGGCGCCTGGAGCCGGTCGAGGAGACCGACGCACGCACCCAGGTCGGCATCACCCTGCACCCGAAGCGGCTCGTCCTGCGGGCCGTGCCGCGCTGACCGCACGTGTGCCCGCCCCGCCCGACGAAGGGCGGGGCGGGCACACCGCAACAGGTCAAAACTCGTCTAGAACTCGTCGTCGAAGGAGACCGAGCCCTCGACCGCGACCTGGTACGCCGAAGGCCGCCGCTCGAAGAAGTTGGTCAGCTCCTGCACGCCCTGCAGCTCCATGAAGGAGAAGGGGTTCTCGGAGCCGTAGACCGGCGCGAAGCCGAGGCGCTGCAGACGCTGGTCGGCGACGCACTCCAGGTACGCGCGCATGGAGTCGGTGTTCATGCCCGGCAGGCCGTCGCCGCACAGGTCGCGCGCGAACTGCAGCTCGGCCTCCACGGCCTCCTTCAGCATGTCCGTGACCTGCGTCTGGAGCGCGTCGTCGAAGAGCTCGGGCTCCTCCTTGCGCACGGTGTCGACCACGTCGAAGGCGAAGCTCATGTGCATCGTCTCGTCACGGAACACCCAGTTGGTGCCGGTCGCCAGACCGTGCAGCAGACCGCGGCTGCGGAACCAGTAGACGTACGCGAAGGCGCCGTAGAAGAAGAGGCCCTCGATGCACGCGGCGAAGCAGATCAGGTTCAGCAGGAAGCGGCGGCGGTCGGCCTGCGTCTCCAGGCGGTCCAGCTTCTCGACCGAGTCCATCCACTTGAAGCAGAACTGCGCCTTCTCCCGGATGGAGGGGATCTCCTCCACCGCGTCGAACGCGGCGGCCCGGTCCTCGGGGTCGGGCAGGTAGGTGTCGAGCAGCGTCAGATAGAACTGGACGTGCACGGCCTCCTCGAAGAGCTGGCGGCTCAGGTAGAGCCGCGCCTCGGGGGAGTTGATGTGCTTGTAGAGCGTGAGCACGAGGTTGTTGGAGACGATCGAGTCGCCGGTCGCGAAGAACGCGACGAGCCGGCCGATCAGGTGCTGCTCCTCGGGCGTCATCTTCGCCAGGTCGGCGACGTCCGAGTGGAGGTCGACCTCCTCGACGGTCCAGGTGTTCTTGATCGCGTCCCGGTAGCGCTCGTAGAAGTCGGGATAGCGCATGGGGCGCAGGGTCAGCTCGAAGCCCGGGTCGAGGAGGTTCTTCTCGCTGTTGGTCGTCGTGCTCATTACTGGCAGGCCTCGCAGGACTCGGGGTTTTCCAGGGAGCAGGCGACGGCCTCTTCGGCCGTGGCCTGCGCGGGGACGGGGGCGGGGGCGGTGGCGGCGGTCTGGGAGCCGCCGGCGGCGCGGGCGATGCGGGTGGCGGGGCGCGAGCGCAGGTAGTACGTGGTCTTCAGGCCCGACTGCCAGGCGTACGCGTACATCGAGGAGAGCTTGCCGATGGTCGGCGTCTCCAGGAACAGGTTCAGGGACTGCGCCTGGTCGAGGAACGGGGTGCGCGCGGCGGCCATGTCGATCAGGCCGCGCTGCGGGAGCTCCCACGCCGTGCGGTACAGCGCACGCACGTCCTCGGGGATCCAGTCGAAGCCCTGCACCGAGCCGTTGGCCTCGCGCAGCGCCTCCCGGGTCTGCGCGTCCCACACGCCGAGCCGCTTCAGCTCCTCCACCAGATAGGCGTTGACCTGGAGGAACTCGCCGGACAGCGTCTCGCGCTTGAAGAGGTTGGAGACCTGCGGCTCGATGCACTCGTAGACGCCCGCGATGGACGCGATGGTCGCGGTCGGCGCGATGGCGAGCAGCAGCGAGTTGCGCATGCCGGTGGTGGCGATGCGTTCGCGCAGCGCGGCCCAGCGCTCCGGCCAGGTCAGCTCGACGCCGTAGTGGTCGGGGTGCAGCACGCCGCGGGCGGTGCGGGTCTTCTCCCAGGCGGGGAGCGGCCCGTTGCGCTCGGCGAGCCCGGCGGACGCCTCGTAGGCGGCGAGCATGATCCGCTCGGCGATCCGCGTGGAGAGGGCGCGCGCCTCGGGGGAGTCGAAGGGCAGCTTCAGCTGGAAGAAGACGTCCTGCAGGCCCATGGCGCCGAGGCCCACCGGGCGCCACTTGGCGTTGGAGCGGCCGGCCTGCTCGGTCGGGTAGAAGTTGATGTCGACGACGCGGTCGAGGAAGGTGACGGCGGTGCGGACGGTGTCGTCGAGCCGCTCCCAGTCGATGTCCTGGGCGGCCGGGTCCACGAACGCGCCGAGGTTCACCGAGCCCAGGTTGCAGACGGCCGTCTCCCCGTCGTCCGTCACCTCCAGGATCTCCGTGCAGAGGTTCGAGGAGTGCACGGTGTGGCCGGGCTCCGCGGTCTGGTTGGCGGTGCGGTTGGCGGCGTCCTTGAACGTCATCCAGCCGTTGCCGGTCTGCGCGAGGGTGCGCATCATGCGGCCGTACAGGTCCCGGGCCGGCATGGTCTTCTTCGCGAGCCCGGCGGCCTCCGCCTTCCGGTACGCCGTGTCGAACTCCTCGCCCCACAGGTCGACGAGCTCGGGCACGTCGGACGGCGAGAACAGCGACCACTCCTGGTCGGCGGCGACCCGGCGCATGAACTCGTCGGGGATCCAGTGCGCGAGGTTGAGGTTGTGCGTGCGCCGCTGGTCCTCGCCCGTGTTGTCGCGCAGCTCAAGGAACTCCTCGATGTCGGAGTGCCAGGTCTCCAGGTAGACCGCGGCCGCGCCCTTGCGCCGGCCGCCCTGGTTCACGGCGGCGACCGAGGCGTCCAGGGTCTTCAGGAACGGCACGATGCCGTTGGAGTGCCCGTTCGTCCCGCGGATCAGCGAACCCCTGGAGCGGATGCGGGAGTACGAAAGACCGATGCCGCCCGCGTGCTTCGAGAGCCGCGCGACCTGGTGGTAGCGGTCGTAGATCGAGTCGAGCTCGTCCAGCGGGGAGTCGAGGAGGTAGCAGGACGACATCTGCGGGTGGCGGGTGCCGGAGTTGAAGAGCGTCGGCGAGGACGGCAGGTAGTCCAGGCGGCTCATCAGGCCGTAGAGCGCGGCGACCTCGTCCAGCGCGCGGGAGCTCCCGTCCTCCGCGAGGCCGCTCGCCACGCGCAGCATGAAGTGCTGCGGCGTCTCGATGACCTGCCGCGTGATCGGGTGGCGCAGCAGATAGCGGCTGTGCAGGGTACGCAGGCCGAAGTAGCCGAAGCGGAGGTCGGCGCCGTCGGCGAGCGCGGCCTCCACGAGCGCGTCGAGCCGGGCCGCGTGCGCGGTGACGAAGGACGCCGTGCGGTCGGCGATCAGGCCCTCGCGGTGGCCGACGGCGACCGACTCGGTGAAGGAGCGCACGCCCTGTGACGCCGCCTCGGCGGCGATGGAGAGGGTGAGCAGCCGGGCGGCGAGCTTCGAGTACGCCGGGTCCTCGGAGATGAGCCCCGCGGCCGCCTCGGTCGCCAGCTCGCGCAGCTCCGCCTCGTCGGCTCTGGCCGACCGGCCGCGCAGCGCGGCGGCGGCGACCCGGCCGGGGTCGGTGTCGGGGAGGTCGGCGGTGAGGTCGGTCAGGGTCCGCAGCAGCGCGGCCCCCGGTCCGTCGGCACCCTCGGTGCTGTCGATGGGCTGCGGTGACAGCGCTGACGCAGGTTCGGCAGGCGCGATGGTCACGTGGAGCTCTCCCTCGCTCGGCTCTGGGCCTGGGGGAGGGGACGGCACACACGGGCGCACCCGGGCAGGGCGGCGTACCGCGTCCACCGGCCCATTCCACGAGGCCCGGACGGTCGGCACCCGGGCCGGACGGCACGGGTGCACTGTCGGCAGGTCTTCGGACTCCGCGCACGACAAATGCGTACACGTCTACCGTTGCGGGACAGTTCCGGACTTGCACCGGATTCCCCTGCGGCGACAGCGAGCATGAGCATACATCTTGTGCCGCGCTCCTGAAGCGGGCCCACATCTTGTGTCGGCCCGCGAGCCCGAGGCCTAGAGCTTCAAGGCGTACGTCAGCAGCGGCACCGTCTCGATCGGCCGCCAGTCGCGCTCGGGCGTCCGCACGAAGCCGAGGCGCTCGTACAGCCGGTGGGCGGCGTGCATGGAGGTCTGCGTGGACAGGACGAGCGCGCTGCGGCCCGCCTCCCCGGCGCGCCGCACGCACTCCCGTACGAGCGCCTCGCCCACACCCCGGCCCCGCGTCCCGGGGGAGACGGCCAGCATGCGGATCTCCGCCTCGTCGGCCCGCGCGATGTCGGCCATCGGGCCGCCGGCCGGCACATAGGTGACGCAGCCGAGTATCTTCCCGTCCGCCGCGGCCACCAGGACCTCGGCCGCCGCCGCCCGCGCCGGCACGTCGCGCAGCACCGCGAGATAGGGGTCCTCCACCCCGAAGTCCAGGTGTCCGCCGTCGAGATAGGCCTGTGCGGTGAGGTCGCCGAGCGCCTCGTACTCCTCGGGGTGCGCCCCTCTGATGGTGATCGTGAAGTCCATGGGGCGAAGTGTGCAACAGGAGTACGACAAAGGGCCGCCGGTTTTTCCGGCGGCCCATGTCACGTGCGGGAGGGGGTGGTTCAGTGCCCGGCGCCCGCCGTCGCCTTCGGCAGTTCCTGGATGACGCCGGGGTCGCCCGCGTCCGCCGTGTAGTCCTCCGGCGACGTCTCGTCGATGCCCTCGGGGGCCTTCAGCGCCTTCAGGACGAAGGTGAGGACCACGGTCACGACCACGTTCAGGACGAACGCGGTGAGGCCGATGTAGCCGATCTCGCCGATGCCGGGGATCGTGTCGGAGGAGCCGCCGAAGTGCTTCTGCGTGGGCGAGGCGACGCCGTACGCGGCGAGCGTGCCGTAGACCATGCCGACCGCCCAGCCCGCGAGCAGCGCCCAGCGGTGGAACCACCGGGTGAACAGGCCGCCGACCAGCGCGGGCATCGTCTGCAGGATCCAGATGCCGCCCAGGAGCTGGAAGTTGATCGCGACGGTCTTGTCCATGCCGAGGACGAAGACGAGGGCGCCCACCTTCACCATGAGCGAGACCAGCTTGGAGACCTTGGTCTCCTGCTCGGGCGTCGCGTCGGGCTTGAGGAAGTCCTTGTAGATGTTCCTGGTGAAGAGGTTCGCGGCCGCGATGGACATGATGGCGGCCGGGACGAGCGCGCCGATGCCGATCGCGGCGAAGGCGACACCCGTGAACCAGTCGGGGAACATGTCCTCGAAGAGCTGCGGGATCGCCAGCTGGCCGTTCTCGACCTTGACCCCGGCCGCGATCGCCATGAAGCCGAGCAGCGCGAGCAGGCCCAGCATCAGGGAGTACAGGGGCAGGATCGTGGTGTTGCGGCGGATCACGTCGCGGCTCTTGGAGGAGAGCGTCGCCGTGATCGAGTGCGGGTACATGAAGAGCGCGAGGGCCGAGCCGAGCGCCAGCGTCGCGTACGTCCACTGACCGGCCTCCGGCGGGGCGAGCGCGCCGCGCGGCTTGTCGGTCGCCGGGTTGGTCTGCGAGAACGCCTCGCCCGCCGTGGCGAAGATGTCGTCGAAGCCGCCGAGCTTGATCGGGATGTAGATGATCGCGACGACGATGACGAGGTAGATCAGGCCGTCCTTCACGAACGCGATCAGTGCGGGCGCGCGCAGCCCCGACGAGTACGTGTAGGCGGCGAGCACCGCGAACGCGATCAGCAGCGGCAGGTCCTTGATGAACCAGTTGGTGTCGGGTCCGCCGCCGATCCCCATGACGTCCAGGACGGCCTGGATGCCGACCAGTTGGAGCGCGATGTACGGCATCGTGGCGAGGATGCCGGTGACCGCGACCGCCAGCGAGAGCCCCTTGGAGCCGAAGCGCCCGCGCACGAAGTCGGAGGTGGTCACATAGCCGTGCTTGTGCGAGACCGACCAGAGGCGCGGCAGGAAGGTGAAGATCAGCGGGTAGACGAGGATCGTGTACGGCACGGCGAAGAAGCCGGCCGCGCCCGCCGCGTAGATCGCCGCGGGGACGGCCACGAACGTGTAAGCGGTGTAGAGGTCGCCGCCGAGCAGGAACCAGGTGACCCAGGTGCCGAACGACCGTCCGCCGAGGCCCCATTCGTCCAGGCTCTGGTCGTTCTCGGCCTTGCGCCAGCGGGCGGCGAGGAAGCCCATGACCGTGACCGCGAGGAAGAAGAAGATGAAGACGGCGAGGGCGACGCCGTTGACTCCGTCCTTCATGACCGCGCCCCTTCCTTGCGGGCGCGCTGGTCACGCTGCCACAGCTTGTAAGCGATCATCGTGAGCAGCGTGGAGATGAGCACCCAGAGCATCTGGTACCAGTAGAAGAACGGGATGCCGATGAAGGTCGGCTCGATCTTGGCGTAGGAGCTCACCCACAGCATCGCCACGAACGGCGCGACAAGGCAGACGGCGATGACCACGCGGACCGGCGTGACGACCGGTCTGTTCACTTCAGGCGCATCTGACATATCGCGGCTCCGTTCCCTCACTTATCCCATGCTTAACGTGCGGGAAATCTAAGCGAGAGTCTTGATCTATGGAACCCCTGTCCGGATAACGGACGAGTGACTGTGTGGTCGATATGCCTGCTCAGCAGCAGCGGAATCCCTGCCGGGGGTCCGACTCCTGCTGGTCTGCCCGCATGCGCTCGAATGCGCGGCGGCTGGGGACGGTTGCGGCCGGATGGTCCCGGCGCATATGAGCCACGTACCGTTCGTACGCCGACTCGTCGGTCAGCTCACGGACGTACCACCGCATCCAGCGGACCCCGCGCAGCAGCCAGGTCATCGCGTCAGCTCCCGCTTCTCCTCCTGCTCCTCCCGCTTCTCCTCCGCGGTCGCGAAGAGCCCGGCCGGCGCGGTCAACTCCGACTCCACGTACGGCGCTTCGCTCAGCCGCGATGCGGCGGGGTTGCGGACGTGCCGCACGCAGACGCGTGCCGCGTCCACCAGCACGACGACGATGAGCAGGGCGAGCGCCGCCGAAAGGACGCCGTTCACCGTCGCGTTGGTGACGACGGTGTGCATGTCGTCCATGGTCTTCGCGGGCGGCAGGACCTTGCCCGCGTCGATGGCGTCCTGGTAGTTCGCGCGCTGCTGGAAGAAGCCGACGCGCGGATCGCTGGAGAACACCTTCTGCCAGCTCGCGGTGAGCGTCACCGTCGCGTCCCAGGCGAGCGGAACACCGGTGATCCAGGCCCACTTGAGGCGTCCGGACTTCACGAGGAGCGTGGTGCAGACGGCGAGGGCGACGGCCGCGAGGAGCTGGTTGGCGATGCCGAAGATCGGGAAGAGCTGGTTGATCCCGCCGAGCGGCTCGTGCACACCCACCCACAGGAAGTATCCCCACAGGCCGGTGACGAGCGCGCTGGTGATGACAAGGCCGGGCTTCCAGCTGACCTTCCTGAACGGCTTGTAGACGTTGCCGAGCATGTCCTGCAGCATGAAGCGGCCCACGCGCGTGCCCGCGTCGAGCGCGGTCAGGATGAACAGCGCCTCGAACATGATCGCGAAGTGGTACCAGAAGGCCCGCATCGAGCCGCCGGTGACCTTCGAGAAGATCTCCGAGACGCCGACCGCGAGCGTGGGCGCGCCGCCGGTGCGGGAGAGCAGTGAGGACTCCTCGACGTTCTTCGCGGCCTGTGCGAGATCGGCCGGCGAGATGGAGTACCCGAACCCCGCGACGGCCTTCGACGCCTCCTGCACGGTGTCGCCGACGACGCCCGCCGGCGCGTTCATCGCAAAGTACAGTCCCGGGTCGATGATCGAGGCCGCGACGAGCGCCATGACCGCGACGGACGACTCCATCAGCATGGAGCCGTAGCCGATCATCCGGATCTGCGTCTCCTTCTGGATCATCTTCGGCGTCGTGCCCGAGGAGATCAGCGCGTGGAAGCCGGACAGCGCCCCGCAGGCGATGGTGATGAAGACGAAGGGGAAGAGCGAGCCCGCGAAGACGGGTCCGTCGCCGCGCGAGGCGAAGTCGGTCACCGGGTCCATCTTCAGCGTGGGCAGGCTGATCACGACGCCGAGCGCGAGCAGGACGATGGTGCCGATCTTCATGAACGTGGAGAGGTAGTCGCGCGGCGCGAGCAGCATCCACACCGGCAGGATCGAGGCGATGAAGCCGTACGCCACCAGCCAGACGACCAGCGTCGAGGGCGCCAGCGTGAAGGTGTCCGCGAGGGACGACTCGGCGACCCAGCGCCCGCCGACGAGCGCGAGCAGCAGCAGGGCGATGCCGATCAGGGAGACCTCGCTGACCCGGCCGGGGCGCAGGACCCGCAGGTAGAAGCCCATCAGCAGGGCGATCGGGATGGTCATCGCGATGGAGAAGGTGCCCCACGGCGACTCGGCGAGCGCGTTGACGATGACGAGCGCGAGCACCCCGAGCAGGATGATCATGATGGCGAAGGTGGCGAGCAGCGCGGCGGCGCCCCCGAACGGGCCGATCTCCTCGCGCGCCATCTGCCCGAGCGACTTGCCGTCGCGCCGCGTCGAGAAGAACAGTACGACCATGTCCTGCACGGCGCCCGCGAAGATCACGCCGACGATGATCCAGATGGTGCCGGGCAGATATCCCATCTGGGCGGCGAGCACCGGGCCGACCAGCGGGCCCGCGCCCGCGATCGCCGCGAAGTGGTGGCCGAGCAGCACGCGCCGGTCGGTCGGGTGGAAGTCGATGCCGTTGTCGAGCCGCTCGGCCGGGGTGGCGCGGGTCCTGTCGACCTTGAGGACCTTGTACGCGATGAACTTCGCGTAGAAGCGGTAGGCGATGGCGTACGTGCCGAGGGCCGCCGCCACCATCCAGGCGGCCGACACCTCCTCGTCGCGCGCGAGCGCGAGGACGGTCCATCCCGCGGCGCCGACCAGCGCGACGAGGGACCAGATGACGATGGATCGAGGAGTCGCTCTGCGCACCGGGTCGTCCTCCCGCTCATCAGGCGATGACGGGAGGAACGTAGAGCAGCGGAGCCGTCCGGCGCCAGACCTCGGACGGGTGTCAGTCCGTGGGTCTCTTGAGGCGGGCGACGAACTTGTACCGGTCGCCGCGGTAGACGGAGCGCACCCACTCCACCGGCCGGCCGTTCCCGTCCTGCGAGTGGCGGGACAGGAGCAGCATCGGCAGGCCGACGTCGGTGCCGAGCAGCCCGGCCTCGCGCGGGGTGGCGAGGGAGGTCTCGATGGTCTCCTCGGCCTCCGCGAGGTGCACGTCGTACACCTCGGCGAGCGCCGTGTAGAGCGAGGTGTACTTGACCAGGGAGCGGCGCAGGGCGGGGAAGCGCTTCGCCGACAGGTGCGTGGTCTCGATGGCCATCGCCTCACCGTTGGCGAGGCGGAGCCGCTCGATGCGCAGGACGCGGCCGCCCGCGCTTATGTCGAGCAGCCCCGCGAGGGTGTCGTCGGCGGTGATGTAGCCGATGTCGAGGAGCTGCGAGGTGGGCTCAAGGCCCTGGGCCCGCATGTCCTCCGTGTACGAGGTGAGTTGCAGGGCCTGCGACACCTTCGGCTTGGCGACGAACGTGCCCTTGCCCTGGATCCGCTCAAGACGGCCCTCGACGACCAGTTCCTGGAGGGCTTGGCGGACCGTCGTGCGGGAGGTGTCGAACTCGGCGGCGAGGGTGCGCTCCGGGGGGACGGGGGTGCCGGGCGGCAGCGTCTCCGTCATGTCCAGCAAGTGCCGCTTCAGGCGGTAGTACTTGGGCACGCGCGCGGTGCGGCCGACGCTCGGGGCCTCCGAGGGCGCGCCCACCTCGGTCCCGGTACTGCCCGCCTCGGTGCCCATGCTTCGCCTTTCCGGCTCCTGTGCTGCTGCCGTCACCGGCTCCTCCGTCTGTCGCGGCTCACATCGTGGCACGTACGGGCCATGGGGGCGCCCCCTGGTCGAGCGAAGTCGAGAGTTCGGGGGTGACTCTGCCTGCTCAGGTGTCGGTCCGATAACGGACGCGACTGCCCTTCTTATACACCCTTGACACCCCTAAAGGTCTAGGCCAAGCTCCCCGTACTGGTCTACACCATTAAAGACCAGGTTCCAGTCCCACGGGCAGATCTCGGTCCATTCGGTCGCTGCGGGTGGGGGGTTGACTGGCATCCCTTGAGGAGGGTGAACGTGAAGCGCAAGCTCATAGCGGCCATCGGTGTCGCGGGCATGTTGGTCTCGGTCGCGGCCTGCGGCAGCGACGACGACGAGAAGAAGGCCGGGGGAGCCGACAGCTTCAAGGGTGAGACCCTGACGCTCTGGGCGATGGACGGTTCGACGCCGGACCAGTGGCAGAAGGACGTCACGGCGGCCTTCGAGAAGAAGACCGGCGCGAAGCTGAAGTTCGAAGTCCAGCAGTGGAACGGCATCCAGCAGAAGCTGACCACCGCCCTCTCCGAGGAGAACCCCCCGGACGTCTTCGAGATCGGCAACACGCAGACCCCGGCGTACGCCAAGACCGGCGGTCTCGCCGAGCTCGACGACCTCAAGGAGTCCATCGGCTCCGACTGGACCGACTCGATGAACAAGTCGTCGGTCGTGGACGGCAAGCAGTACGCCGCCCCCCTCTTCGTCCTGAACCGCGTCGTCATCTACAACAAGAAGGTCTGGGCCGAGGCGGGCATCAAGGAGACCCCCAAGACCCGCGCCGAGTTCCTCAAGAACCTCAAGCAGATCGGCGAGAAGACCGACGCCGAGCCGATCTACCTGCCCGGCCAGAACTGGTACCACTTCGTCGGCCTGACCATCGGTGAGGGCGCCGAGCTGGTCAAGAAGGACGGCGACAAGTACGTCTCCAACCTCGACGACCCCAAGGTCGGCAAGGCCATGAAGACGTACAAGCAGTTCGCGGACCTCTCCAAGGCCCCCAAGAACAAGGACGAGGCCACCCCGCAGCAGGCCGAGGTCTTCGCCAAGGGCAAGACCGGCGCCTTCATCGGCATGAGCTGGGAGGCCGCGACCGCGATCAAGGCCAACAAGAAGATCGAGAAGGACATCGGCTACTTCACGATCCCCGGCGCCACGGCCGACAAGCCCGAGGGCGTCTTCCTCGGCGGCTCCAACCTCGCCGTCGCCGCGACCAGCAAGAAGCAGGAGCTCGCCAAGGAGTTCCTGAAGATCGCGCTGTCCGACAAGTTCGAGGGCCAGCTCGCCAAGGAAGGCGGCGTGATCCCGAACAAGAAGGCCCTGGAGTCCAACCTCAAGGGCAACCCGGCCGCCGAGGCCGCTGCCCCCGCCACCGCCGGCGGTGGCACCACCCCGCTGATCCCGGAGTGGGGCGCGGTGGAGAACCCGCCGAACCCGATCAAGAACTACATGACCGCGGTGCTCAACGGTAAGTCGCCTGCCGACGCCGCCAAGCAGGTCGAGGGCGAGCTCAACAAGCGCCTGTCGCAGAAGCAGTAACCAACCCCCCTCTTGCCGGGGGCGGCGGGTGACACGCCCCCGCCGCCCCCGGCATACCTCTGCGTACCGCTATGCCCACGAAAGAGATGGCGAGCATGACCGTGCAGAAGACCGAACGGCCGCCCTCCGGCCCGACGGAGGTGCAGACACCGGACGGCGGGCCACGACCAGGAGACCCGCGCAGGTCCCGGGGACGTCTCGCCGGCCTCACGCCCTATCTGCTTCTTGCCCCCGCGATCATCGTCACCCTGCTGCTGCTCGGCTGGCCACTGGTCAACAACGGGATCCTGTCGTTCCAGAACCTCAACATGCGGCAGTTCATTCTGCACTTGACCGAGTGGAACGGATTCGACAACTACAAGGATGTCCTCACCGGTGAGGACTTCTGGCGGGTCGCGGGACGCTCGGTCGTCTTCACCGCCGTCAACGTCGTCCTGATCATGGTGCTCGGCACGCTGGTGGGACTGCTGCTCGCGCGCCTCGGCCGGAAGATGCGCACCTTCCTCCTGCTCGGCCTCGTGCTCACCTGGGCGATGCCCGTCGTCGCGGCGAGCACGGTCTACCAGTGGCTGTTCGCGCAGCGCTTCGGCGTCGTCAACTGGGTGCTCGCCAAGATCGGCTTCGAGTCGATGGCCGACCACGACTGGCTGGCCACGCAGTACTCGACCTTCTTCGTCGTCCTGCTGCTGATCGTCTGGATGTCCATCCCCTTCGTGGCGATCAACCTGTACGCCGCCACGACCACCATTCCCAAGGAGCTGTACGAGGCCGCCGCGCTGGACGGCGCCGGTGCCTGGAAGCAGTTCACCCAGGTCACGCTGCCGTATCTGCGGCCCTTCCTCTACGCCACGACGTTCCTGGAGATCATCTGGGTCTTCAAGGCGTTCGTACAGGTCTTCACGATCAACGAGGGCGGCCCCGACCGGCTCACCGAGATCCTCCCCGTCTACGCCTACATCGAGGGCATGGGCAATCAGCACTTCGGCATGGGTGCCGCGATCGCGCTGCTCACCATCGTCATCCTGCTGGCCATCACTTCGTTCTACCTGCGGATCGTGCTCAAGCAAGAGGAGGACGAGCTGTGAAGCGCTCGCTGATGGGCCGGCTGTGGCCCAACCTGACCGCCGTCGTCATCTTCGTCCTCTGCGTCTTCCCCGTGTACTGGATGTTCGCGACGGCCTTCAAGCCGACCGGCGACATCATCGCCGAGGACCCGGTCTGGTTCCCGACCGACGCCACCCTTGAGCACTTCAGGACGGCGATGGACGCCGACCACTTCTGGACCATGGTCGGCAACTCCCTCATCGTGACGATCCTCGCGGTCGTCTTCTCCCTCATCATCGGCGTGACCGCGGCTTTCGCCCTCGCCCGGATGCGCTTCAAGGGGCGGCGCGGCTTCATCATCGGCTTCATGCTGGCGCAGATGGCGCCCTGGGAAGTCATGGTCATCGCGATCTACATGATCGTGCGCGACGCGGACATGCTGAACAGCCTGATCCCGCTGACCCTGTTCTACATGGTGATGATCCTGCCCTTCACCCTCCTCACGCTCCGCGGCTTCGTCGCCGCGGTGCCGAAGGAGCTGGAGGAGTCCGCCATGGTCGACGGCTGCACGCGCATGCAGGCCTTCCGCCGCGTCATCCTGCCCTTGCTCGCGCCGGGCCTGATGTCGACCTCGCTCTTCGGCTTCATCACCGCCTGGAACGAGTTCCCGCTGGTCCTCGTGCTCAACAAGGAAGCGGACGCCAAGACCCTGCCGGTGTGGCTGTCCAGCTTCCAGACCGCCTTCGGCGACGACTGGGGCGCCACCATGGCCGCCGCCTCCCTCTTCGCCATCCCGATCCTGATCCTCTTCGTCTTCCTGCAGCGCAGGGCCGTCAGCGGCCTGACCGACGGCGCAGTGAAGGGATAACGCCTGATGACGACACTCACGACGCACGCAGGTGACACGCTCACCCGCAACGCCCTCGCCGTCCTGCAGCCCGGCTTCGACGGCACCGCCACCGTGCCGGACTGGGTGCGCCACCGGATCGACGAAGGCCTCGCCTCCGTCAGCCTCTTCGGCCGCAACGTGCGCACCGCCGAGCAGGTCGCCGCGCTCACCGCGCAGCTGCGCGCCGAGCGCGACGACCTCCTGATCGCCATCGACGAGGAGAGCGGCGACGTCACCCGCCTGGAGGTGCGCACCGGCTCCTCCTACCCGGGCAACCACGCACTCGGCGCCGTCGACGACACCACGCTGACCCGCGAGGTCGCCGCCGACCTCGGCCGGCGCCTCGCGGCCTGCGGCATCAATCTCAACTGGGCGCCGTCGGCCGACGTCAACGCCAACCCCGACAACCCCGTCATCGGCGTACGCTCCTTCGGCTCGGACCCCGACCTCGTGGCCCGGCACACCGCCGCCTACGTCGAGGGCATGCAGTCGGCCGGTGTCGCCACCTCCGCCAAGCACTTCCCGGGGCACGGCGACACGGCGATCGACTCGCACCACTCCGTGCCGGTCATCGACGTCGACCGGGACGTGCTGAACTCCCGCGACCTGGCACCGTTCCGCGCCGCCATCGCCGCAGGCACCCGGGCCGTGATGAGCGCCCACGTGCTGGCCCCGGCCCTGGACCCGGACAACCCCGGCACGCTCTCGCGCCGCATCCTGACCGGCCTGCTCCGCGAGGAGTTCGGCTACGACGGCCTCATCGTCACCGACGGCATGGACATGCAGGCGATCGCCGGGACGTACGGCTTCGAGCGCGGCTGCGTCCTCGCCATCGCCGCGGGCGCCGACGCGATCTGCACGGGCGGCGGCCCCTCCGACGAGGGAACCGTGCTGCGGCTGCGGGACGCCTTCGTCGCGGCGGTGCGCTCGGGCGAACTGCCCGAGGAGCGGCTCGCCGACGCGGCCGACCGCGTGCGGGCCCTCGCGGGCTGGGCCGCGTCGTCGAAGGCGCCGGGCGCGGCCGAGCGTGCGGGGGGCGCGGCCGACTCCGGCATCGGCCTCGTCGCGGCCCGCCGCGCGCTGACCGTCACCCGGGGCGAGACGTACGTGGCCCCGGTCACCGAGGCCCCCTACGTCGCCACCTTCTCCCCGCTGCCCAACATCGCGGTCGGCGACGAGACCCCCTGGGGCGTCACGGCCGAGCTGACGCGCCGCTTCCCCGGCACGGAGTCGGGCACCTTCTCCGGCGACGGCGCGGGCGAGCAGGCCCTCGCGGCCGCGGGGGACCGCCGCATCGTGGCCGTCGTCCGCGACGCCCACCGCCACACCTGGATGGCCGAGGCCCTGCGAACCCTCGTGACGGCCCGCCCCGACACAGTCGTGGTCGAGATGGGCGTCCCCCAGTCCGCCCCGATCGGCGCCCTCCACATCGCCACACGCGGCGCGGCCCGCGTCTGCGGCGAGGCAGCGGCGGAGGCCATCGTCACAGGCTGACACCGCCGGGGGGAGCTGATCCGCCCACCACGCGAAAGGGGCGCCCCGGTAGGGCGCCCCTTTCGCTGTCCGTTGCTGTCGGCGCTGCTACAGGCCCTGCCACTCCGGCTTGTTCGCGTAGGTGTGACGGAAGTACTCCGCCAGCTTCAGCTTCGACGCTGCGGCCTCGTCCACCACGACCGTGGCGTGCGGGTGCAGCTGCAGGGCGGAGGCGGGCACGATCGAGGCGACCGGGCCCTCCACCGTCGCGGCCACCGCGTCCGCCTTGCCCTCGCCCGTGGCGAGCAGCACCAGATGCCGCGCCTCCAGGATCGTGCCGATCCCCTGGGTGATGACGTGGTGGGGGACCTGGTCCATGTCCCCGTCGAAGAAGCGCGCGTTGTCCACCCGCGTCTGCTCCGTCAGCGTCTTGATGCGCGTCCGGGAGGCGAGCGACGAGCACGGTTCGTTGAACCCGATGTGCCCGTCCGTACCGATCCCGAGCAGCTGGAGATCCACACCACCGGCCTCGGCCAGCGCCTTGTCGTACGCCACGCATGCCGCCTGCACGTCCTCGGCACTGCCGTCCGGCCCCATGAAGGAGGCCTCGCTCAGGCCGAGCGGCTCGACGACCTCGCGGAGCACCACGGAGCGGTACGACTCGGGGTGCCCGGGCGGCAGCCCCACGTACTCGTCGAGCTGACAGATGCGCGCCCGCGAGGCATCCACGGAACCGGACGCGACCTTGGCGGCCAGCGCCTCGTAGATGGGCAGCGGGGTGGAGCCGGTGGCGACACCGAGCAGGGCGTCAGGCTTACGGCGCACCAGGGCGGCCATGGCCTCCGCGATGAGCTCGCCGCCTGCCGTGGCGTCCGGGACGATGACAACTTCCACGCTGGGCCTGCCGATCTGGAGAGGGGCTCGAAAGTACTGGTGGTATAGACCAATCTAGCAGAGCTGCGCCGCTGGAACAGCAGTGCCGCATCGCCAGAACAGCCGATTCCGCCGCTCTTCGATCCATGCTCGACTCTCCGCCCCGCCTCCGCCCGTCGGGCGCATGCCGGGCACATGTAGGGCGCCCGTCGATCACCTGTGGAACCCTGCGCCGAGGCCGGGGAAGCGCCGGTCACACGCCCAGTACCGAACCTCCCGTCGCGTCGATGTACTGACCGGTGATCCAGCGCGCGTCGTCCGAGGCCACGAAGGAGACGATGTCCGCCACGTCGGCGGGCTGGCCTATGCGGTCGAAGGCCGAGTACCCCGCCATGTCCGCCCGCTGCGCCTCGGGGAGGCCGTCCATCATTTCCGTCTGGATGATGCCGGGCGCCACCGCGTTGACCGTGATGCCCCGGGGGCCGAGCTCCTGCGCCAGGGTGTGCGTCAGCACGTTCACCGCGCCCTTCGTCATCGAGTACGCCACCGTGATCGGGAAGGCGATGCGTGTGACGCCCGACGAGATGTTGATGATCCGGCCGCCGTCGCGCAGCCGGCCGAGGCCCTTCTGGACGATGAAGAACAGCGCCTTGGTGTTGACCGCGAACACGCGGTCGTAATCCGCCTCCTGGACCTCGGTCACGTGGCTGTACAGGCCGATGCCCGCGTTGTTCACCAGGATGTCCAGGCCGTCCGCGTGCCGGTCGAACTCCGTCCAGAGCGCGTCGGCGTCCCCGGGCACCCCCAGCTCCGTGCCGAACGCGAAGGCGGAGCCGCCCGCCGCCTCGATCGCCGCCACCGTCTCCTTCGCCGCCACCTCGTTGCTGCCGTAGTGCACGGCGACCCGGGCCCCGTCCCGACCGAGGCGCTCGGCGATGCCCCGCCCGATGCCCCGGCTGCCCCCGGTGACCAGGGCCGTCTTCCCCGCGAGCCTGCCCCGCTGGTCGCCCTGCGTGCTCGCCTGCTTGTTTCCCTCGAATGCACCCATGTCAGGCGCCCCCTCTTTCTCTAGTGGTCGCTACAGAAAGAACGCTACCCCACGCCCCGCCCCTTTTTCTAGTGCCCGCTATACAATTCACCCCATGGCGACGAAACAGCGCGGACGCCCCCGCTCCTTCGACCGCGAGACGGCCCTGGAGCAGGCGGTCCGCACCTTCTGGGAGAACGGATACGAGGCGACGTCCGTCTCGGACCTCACGCGCGTCATGGGTATCGGTGCGCCCAGCCTCTACGCCGCGTTCGGTGACAAGCGGAAGCTCTTCGACGAGGTCGTCGTGCGGTACGGCGCGACGCACGGCGCCTTCGGCGGCCGGGCCTTCGACGAGGAGCCGACCGCACGCGCCGCCGTCTCACGGCTGCTGCACGAGGCCGCGGCCGAGTTCACCGACCCGGACCACCCGCGCGGCTGCCTCGTCATCACCGCCGCCACCAACTGCACGACGCCGGAGGTGGAGCAGACCCTGCGCGAGCGGCGGAACGCCAACGTGGCGGGCATCGAGTCCCGCATCCGCGCGGCCGTCGCGGCGGGCGAGCTGCCGGACCACACCGACCCCGCGGCACTCGCCCGTTACACGGCGGCGGTCTTCCAGGGAATGTCGCAACAGGCCAGGGACGGCGCCACCAGGGAGGACCTGGAGGCGGTGGCCGACCTCGCCATGCGGGCGTGGCCGAACCACCAACAAACATCCGTCGACGCATAGACATAAGAGAATGGTCTAGTCCACAATGCGTGGGTAAAGCCTCCGCTCTTCCCGCACAGGAGAGCGGATCGAGGAGCCGGCGCTCTCTGCCCTGACCGCGTCGGATCCTCACGATCGGCTGTTCAGGACCGCACATTCTGGCGGCCGATGCACCTGAAGGGCTGCGGTGCCGTGGGTGGGTTGAGGGTCCCACCCAGGCGCCGCGGCTCGTCGGGGAAGGAGGACGGCTTGTCGCGCAGGTCCCTTGTTCGGATCCGTCCGGCGCGCGGCGGATGTGCCGGACCTTCGAGGCGCGGGCCTGTCGGATGCGAAAGGTACGCTCGCACACGTGCCCTCCATGAACGACCTCGTACGCCAGCACACCGCCCTCGGTGACTCCGACCTAGAGTGGCTGCATCTGCTGGTCTCGGAGTGGCAGCTGCTCTCCGACCTCTCCTTCGCCGACCTGGTCCTCTGGGTTCCCACGCGCGACGGGACCCGCTATGTCTCCGTGGCGCAGATGCGGCCGAACACCGGCCCCACCTCCTACCAGGACGACATGGTCGGCCACCTCGTCCCGCGCGGCCGCCGCCCCCTCCTCGACGCCGCCCTTGACGAGGGCCGCATCGTGCGCGAGGGCGACCCGGAGTGGCGCGAAGAGGTGCCGGTGCGCGTCGAGTCCATTCCCGTACGCAGGGAAGGGCGCGTCCTGGGCGTCATCGCCCGCAACACCAACCTGTTGACCGTGCGCACCCCTTCACGGCTGGAGCTGACCTACCTCCAGTCGGCGTCCGATCTCGCACAGATGATCGCCGCCGGGTCGTTCCCCTTCCAGGGACAGCAGGTCGACATGGACGCCTCCCCGCGCGTGGGTGACGGTCTGCTGCGGCTCGACGCCGAGGGCGTCGTGCAGTACGCGTCGCCGAACGCGCTCTCCGCGTACCACCGGCTCGGTCTCGCGTCGGATCTCGTCGGCCACCACTTGGGCACGGCGACGGCCGAACTCGCCCCGTCCCGTGGGCCGGTGGACGAGGCCCTGGCCAAGCTCGCGAGCGGCTGGGCGCCGCGCGAGTTCGAGATCGAGGGCGGCGACGGCGTGATCCAGCTGCGCGCGATCCCCCTCAAACCCAAGGGCCCGCGCATCGGTTCGCTCGTCCTCGTGCGGGACGTCACCGAACTCCGCCGCCGCGAGCGCGAGTTGATCACCAAGGACGCGACCATCCGGGAGATCCACCACCGGGTGAAGAACAACCTCCAGACGGTCGCCGCGCTGTTGCGGCTGCAGGCCCGTCGCATCGACTCCGCCAAGGGCCGCGAGGCGCTGGAGGAAGCCGTGCGCCGGGTGGGCTCCATCGCGATCGTCCACGAGACGCTCTCCCAGAACCTCGACGAGCGCGTGGAATTCGACGAGATCGCCGACCGGGTGCTCGCGATGGTCGCCGAGATCTCGCCCGGCAAGGTGACGGGCCGGCGCACCGGCCGCTTCGGGATCCTGGACGCGGAGGTCGCGACGCCGCTGTCGATGGTGCTCACAGAGATCCTGCAGAACGCTCTGGAGCACGGCTTCCGCGAGGGGGACACCGGCACGGTCGAGGTGTCCGCCGTACGCGGCGGCACCAGCAAGGAAGCGCGGCTGCTGATCACCGTCCAGGACGACGGCATCGGCCTGCCCGAGGACTTCGACCCGCACCGCTCCGGCAACCTCGGCCTGCAGATCGTCCGCACCCTGGTCGAGGGGGAGCTGGGCGGCACCTTCGACATGGTCCGCGCCCCGGAGCGCGGCACGCGGGTCGTCCTGGACATTCCGGTGCGCGGCGACAAGTAGCGGCGGCAAACGGTCAGCGGCCGCACAGCGGAAAGCAGTGAGCCCCGGACCTGAGTGGTCCGGGGCTCACTGCTCACGTTGCGATGCGCATCGGGGGTACTGCGCGGCTGCGGCTCGGGGGCGGGAGTTGCGTACTCGCTGTACGCGCCGCCAAGCTCAGGCTCGTGGGGGGCGTGGGCGTCAGGCGCTGGCCTGGCGTGCACGGTTGCGAGCGGCGCGGCGCTTCATTGCACGGCGCTCGTCCTCGCTGAGGCCACCCCAGACGCCGGAGTCCTGGCCGGACTCGAGCGCCCACTGCAGGCACTGCTCCATGACGGGGCAGCGACGGCAGACGGCCTTGGCTTCCTCGATCTGCAGCAGCGCAGGACCGGTGTTGCCGATGGGGAAGAAGAGCTCGGGGTCTTCCTCGCGGCAAACGGCGTTGTGACGCCAGTCCATGGCTGCTACCTCTCCTTGGTATTACATGCGGGTTGCTTGTGAATGTGAACGCTTTCACGAATCCCCCCGCACGGGAAGGGCCGACGCCCAGTCGCCTGGTGTGGACCTGTGGTGGAGGAGGGGTTCTGGCGATCTGTGGGGCCGATGTTGCGGGCCGTCCCGATCGCCATGTAGAGATTCGCAAACCTCGGCTGCGGATACAACCCCTTCAGGAAAGTTTTTTTTGATTCCTCAGTGTCGGCTGGGTCACAGCCGTACTTCCATGGGGTGGACCCTGGTCTAAACGTTCGAGTGAAAGGACTTTAGCCCCTTCCACTCACACAATCACACGCAGTGCACGGCGTACGCCTGTGAACGTCACGCTCGTCCGGAGTCCCAAGTGGTCACCGTCCATCTGGAGGGGCAGAGGCACCTTCGAATGCAAGGTGAAGTCCGTGAGGTCGTGGAGCGTGACCGCGTGCTTACCGTGGGGTCCGCGCTCCGGTGTCGAGGTCAGGAGCTGGGTGCCGTACCGGGCCACCGCGGCGGTCGACAGCTTCTTCAGACCGAGCACGTCCAGGCCCGTGTCGAAGGAAGCCTGCGGGGACGCGTACAGAGGGCGATTGCCCAGGTAGGAGTACGGAGAGGTGTTGCAGACTATCGACATCACCAGGTCCGTCACCGGGTCCTCGCCGGGCCGCTCCAGAGTGATCATTCCGTGTCGGCGGTGGGGCTCGTCGAGGAACTGGCGGAGCACCTGGCGCACATAGAGGGCGTGCGTCGAGCGGCGCCCGAGCTCGCGCTGCTGTTCGACCCTGCCGACCACTCCACCGTCGAAGCCGAGACCCGCACAGAACGTGAACCAGCGCGACGGCACGGCCTCGTCCTCCGTGCCCGGCGTGCCGCCCGCGATGCCGAGGCCCACCGTGCGCTCACTGCCCTCGCGCAGGGCGTCCAGCAGGGCGCCGGTTGCCTCCACGGCGTCGTTGGGCAGTCCCAGGGCGCGCGCGAAGACGTTGGTGGAGCCGCCGGGGACGACGGCCAGGCGGGGGAGGCGGTCCGGATCGGGGCCGTGGTGCAGCAGGCCGTTGACGACTTCGTTGACGGTGCCGTCGCCGCCGAGGGCGACGACCAGCTCGACGTCCTTGCTCTCCGCGGCCTGCCGGCCGAGGTCCCTGGCGTGGCCGCGGTACTCCGTGGTGACCGCGTCGAGTTTCATCTCGCTCGCCAGTGCGTGCACCAGCACATCACGCGTACGCGCACTGGTGGTGGTAGCCGCCGGGTTGACCACGAGGAGTGCACGCATGCGAAGCAGACTACCTAGCGGTCTTTGGACGGCCTAGACCGAGGTGCCGGGGCGGAGGGCCCCGGAGCTACCCTGCTGGGGTGAGTACTGAGCGGAAATCCACCCCCGAAGCCCCGGAGTCGCCCGAGCCGGGCCAGCGACCCGCGCGGGTGACCGCCGCCGCGGCCCTGGTCGCGCTGGAGGGCGTCGCCCTCCTCGCCGGGGGCGTGTACATGCTCGTGATGGGCCTCGCGGGATCACCCGACGATCCGCGGTCGGCCGAGACCGGCGGCATCACGCTGATCGTCCTCGCGCTGCTCCCGCTGCTCGCCGCGCGCGGGCTGCTGAAGCTGCGCCGGTGGAGCCGCGGACCCGCGATCATCACCCAGATCATGGCGCTGCCGGTGTCGTGGCAGATGCTGCAGGCCGACAGTGTGGCGATCCCGGCAGGCATCGTCCTCGCGATCACGGCTGTCGCCTCGCTCGTCTTCCTGATCAACCCGGCGACGACCGAGGCCCTCGGCATCCAGGGCCCCGGCAACGTGCAAGATCAGAAGTAGGACGCTCGGGACGACGCCCGGCATCAGTCGGCGGCATCCGAAAAATGCGGCACTACGGAGAGTGACTACTCCTCGACGAGAAGCTTCTCCCGCAACTGTGCGAGCGTGCGCGCCAGCAGTCGGGAGACGTGCATCTGCGAGATGCCGACCTCCTGCGCGATCTGCGACTGCGTCATGTTGCCGAAGAAGCGCAGCAGCAGAATGCGCTTCTCGCGCGGGGGCAGGTCCTCCAGGAGGGGCTTGAGCGACTCGCGGTACTCGACGCCCTCCAGTGCCTCGTCCTCGGCGCCCAGGGTGTCCGCGACGGCCGGTGACTCGTCGTCCGTGTCGGGGACGTCCAGGGACAGCGTGGAGTAGGCGTTGGCCGACTCCAGGCCCTCCAGGACCTCCTCTTCGGAGATGGCCAGCTTCTCGGCCAGCTCGTGCACGGTGGGGGAGCGGCCGTGCAGCTGGGACAGCTCGGCCGTCGCCGTCGTCAACGCGAGCCGCAGCTCCTGGAGGCGACGCGGGACGCGGACCGCCCATCCCTTGTCGCGGAAGTGCCGCTTGATCTCGCCGACGACCGTCGGGGTCGCGTACGTGGAGAACTCGACGCCGCGCTCCGGGTCGAAGCGGTCCACGGACTTGATCAGACCGATCGTGGCGACCTGGGTGAGGTCGTCGAGGGGCTCGCCGCGGTTGCGGAAGCGGCGGGCCAGGTGCTCGACGAGCGGCAGGTGCATGCGGACCAGCTGGTTGCGCAGCTCCGCGTACTCCCGACTGCCGCCGTCCAGGGTGCGCAGCTCGATGAACATCGCGCGTGCGCCGCTGCGGTCCTGCGGATCGTGCCGGCCGTGCTGGTGCTCGCTCATGTTTCCCGCCCGTCGCCCGCCGCCCCGGCCGGAGAGCTGCTTGAGCTCGTCCTTGGCGGTCGGCTCTGCCTGCTCCGACACATCGGCCACCCTCAGCGGACCCGGCTGGTCCGGCTCCTCCGGGTGCGGTTTGGCCTGCTGCTCGGGGATTCCGGTGGTCATGCGGCGCAACCCCTCCCTGCCGGCGGCGGGCAGACCCTGTGTGCCGCGCTCTTCGTCCCGCACCGGCCCGTCCCCGTCCCTCACGCCGGCCCGGGTCCCGCGCCGCGCTTCTTGTAGAGGCTGATCGAGACGGTGTTGTCCTCGGCGACCGTCGAGTCCACCTGGCCCGCGAGGGCCGACAGCACAGTCCAGGCGAAGGTGTCCCGCTCCGGGGCCCGGCCGTCGGTCGTGGGCGCCGAGACCGTCACCTCCAACGAGTCGTCGACGAGCCGGAAGACGCAGCTGAGCACCGAGCCGGGCACGGCCTGCTGGAGCAGGATCGCGCAGGCCTCGTCGACCGCGATGCGGAGGTCCTCGATCTCGTCGAGAGTGAAGTCCAAACGCGCCGCGAGGCCGGCAGTCGCCGTCCGCAGCACCGACAGGTAGGCACCCGCAGCAGGAAGGCGGACCTCCACGAAGTCCTGATTCCCGGGCTCGCCTGCGATCTGGGACACCCTCACCTCCAAGGTGGTACAAGCACTTTCGGGGTTCCGGGGCCGCCGCCCAGCGGTGGTCCGGACTGCGTCACACGGGTAACGCACCACGTCGTTCTGCGGTGACGCTACCGCGCTCCCCAGCTCCGTGTCCCAGGGACCCCGCCTTGATGCTGTCACTCATAGTAAGCATATGAGTACGGACAGTGGCTAGGGGTCGCGCAAGCCCAATTGGAAACAACGAGCGCCGGGTTGACGTACCCAGGCGTCAGACGATCGAACCGTCCACAAAGCACCAGCGCCAGCTCTCCCCCGGCTCGAAGGTCCTCATCACAGGGTGTGAGGTCTCCTTGAAGTGCGCCGTCGCGTGCTGGAAGGGCGACGAGTCGCAGCAGCCGACATGACCGCACTCCAGGCACAGCCGCAACTGGACGGGGTGGCTGCCGGCCGCCCGGCACTCAAGGCACGTGTCGCTCAGCGGGGCCACCTCGGGGTGCGGCAGCGCCGCGACGTGCGGGCACTCGTTCATGATTGCCAGGTTACGACGGGAACGCGGAGGGCGGAGGGGTCTGCCGATGGATGTATTGCCCCTGGTGGGACTGATCGCGGCGAGCGCCGTGGTGGCCGGGGCGGCGCGCAGGACCCCGGTACCGGCACCGCTGCTCCTGGTCGGGGTGGGTCTCGCCGCCTCATACGTGCCCGGAGTGCCCGACTACCACCTCGATCCGCACATTGTGCTGCCGTTGATCCTGCCGCCCCTGCTGCACACGGCCGCCCTGGAGAGCTCCTATCTGGACCTGCGCGCCAACATCAGACCTGTCGCACTGCTCTCGGTCGGGTACGTCCTGTTCGCCACGGTCGCCGTCGGTTGGCTCGCCTATCTGCTCGTCCCCGACCTGCCGCTGACCGCCGCACTCGTCCTCGGCGCCGTGATCGCGCCCCCGGACGCCGTCGCCGCGACCGCCATCGCGCGCAGGGTGGGGCTGCCCTCCCGGATCACCACGATCCTGCAGGGCGAGTCCCTGGTGAACGACGCGACCGCGATCACCGCCTTCAAGGTGGCCCTCGCGGCGGCGGTCGGCGAGGGCGCGAGCTGGTCGGGCGGGATCCGGGAGTTCCTGGTGGCCGCGGTCGGCGGGGTCGGCGTCGGGCTGCTCCTCATGGTGCCGATCCACTGGCTGCGCACTCACCTGAAGGAGACGATGCTGCAGAACACGCTCTCCCTGCTCATCCCCTTCGTCGCGTACGCCGCCGCGGAACAGGTCGGCGCCTCCGGAGTGCTCGCCGTGGTCGTCGTCGCCCTCTACCTCGGCCACCGCTCCTGGCAGGTCGACTTCGAGACGCGGCTGCAGGAGGCCGCGGTGTGGAAGGTCGTCGCGTTCATCCTGGAATCGGCGGTCTTCGCGCTCATCGGCCTGCAGCTGCCCGTGGTGCTCAGGGGGCTCGGCGAGTACAGCGTGGCGCAGGCGGTCTGGTACGCCGTCGGGGTCTTCGTCTTCGTCGTGGTGGCGCGCTTCGTGTGGTCGTATCCGGCGACGTATCTCCCGCGCGGGCTGTCGGAGCGGATCAGGGAGCGCGAGGGCGACATGGACTGGCGGCGGCCGCTGATCGTCAGCTGGGCCGGGATGCGCGGCGTGGTGTCACTGGCCATCGCCTTCTCGATCCCGCTCACCATGGAGGACGGGGAGCCCTTCCCGGCGCGCAACCTTGTCTTGTTTCTTACGTTCACCACAGTCATCGGAACGCTCGTCGTGCAGGGCCTCTCGCTGCCCTGGCTGATCCGTGTCCTGAAACTGCCCGGCCGTGACGCGCAGGCGCAGACGCTCGCGGAGGCGCAGGCGCAGAACGCCGCCTCAGAGGCGGCGGAGGCGCGGCTGGCGGAACTCATGCGGGACGAGCGCAATGGCCTGCCACAGCCCCTCCAGGACCGTCTGCGCACCGTCCTGGAGCGGCGGCGCAACTCGGTGTGGGAGCGGCTGGGCCAGGCCAACCCGGTGACGGGGGAGTCGGCGGACGAGACCTACCGCCGACTGGCGCGCGAGGCGATCGCCGCGGAGCGCGAGGTCTTCGTGAAGATGCGGGACGAGCGGCGCATCGACGACGAGATGATGCGGACGCTGCTGCGCAAGCTGGACCTGGAGGAGGCGGCCGCCCACCGGGAGATCGAGGAGTGAGCCGGCCTACTCGCGGGTGCCGGTGATCACCGCGGTGAGGCGGGTGCCGGGCCGGAAGGCGCCCTCTTCGGAGAGGACGGTCAGGGCGTACAGGAGCTTCGCGACGTAGAGGTGTTCTACGGAGAGGCCGATTTCGCGGCCGTGCCGGTCCTCGAAGTCCTCGGCGAAGGCGATCAGCTCCGGTGGGGTGCGGGCGTAGCCACCCCAGTGGAAGCGGTCGTCCAGGCGCCAGTTGGTGGTCGGCTCGCCGAACGTCCGCCGCTGCAGGGCCGCTATGTCGTCACCCAGGAAGCCGCCTTTGAGCACCGGTATGCCGAGGGCCCGCCGGTCCGGGCCGAGCCCGGCGGCCAGACCCGCGAGGGTGCCGCCGGTGCCGCACGCGACGGCCGCCACGTCGGTGTGCTCGCGCAGCTCCTCGCCGAGGGCCGTGCAGCCCCGCACGGCGAGGGTGTTGCTGCCGCCCTCGGGGATGACGTACGCGGCCGAGGCGTCCGTCTCGCGCAGGAGCGCCGCCAGCGTCTCCGGCTCGGCCTTCCGCCGGTACGTGGCCCGGTCGACGAAGTGCAGGCGCATGCCGTCGGCCGCGCAGCGCGTCAGCGACGGGTTGAGGGGGCGCCCGGCGAGTTCGTCACCACGGACGACGCCGATCGTGGCGAGGCCCAGGAGGCGGCCCGCCGCGGCGGTGGCGCGCAGGTGGTTGGAGTAGGCGCCGCCGAAGGTGAGGAGGGTGTCGTGGCCGGCGTCGGCGGCGGCCCGCAGGTTCAGGGCGAGCTTGCGGTACTTGTTGCCGGGCAGGTCGCGGTGGATCAGGTCGTCCCGCTTCAGGAGCAGCTGGACTCCGCGACGGGCGAAGCGGTCGTCAGCCAGGGGCTGGAGCGGGGACGGCAGCCGGGGGCGCAGGCCTGCGGGCGGGGTGGGACACACCCCGCCATTGTCTCCCGTGGCACGGGGTCCGACAGGGGGGAGCCCTTCGTAGGGGGCTCCCCGGGGGTTACTTGAGGCGCTCCTCGATGCGGGCCCGCATCGAGTCCATCGTGAAGCCGCGCGGGTCGACCTTGCCCGGCTGCCACTCCAGGTGGCCGATCACCGAGCGCTCCGTCCAGCCGTGCACGCGGCAGACCGCCGCCGAGGCCTTCTCGATGGCATCCAGCTGCTCCTCGGGCCACGGGTCCTCGCCGTCGCCGAGGTTCTCGCACTCGAAGCCGTAGAAGTGGCGGTTGCCGTCGGTGTTCGCCTCGTTGTCCGGGGGCAGCCGCTTCTCGGCGATGACAGCGCGGAGCACGTCGTCGTCGCCGAGGCCCGCGTGGTTGGCGCGGCCGTAGCCGACGAGGTGGACACGGCCGTCCTTGGTGATGACGCCGTGGCAGAGCGGCCCGGGGAGCGAGGCGAAACCGTCACGGCAGATCTCCACCGTGCGCTCGCTGCCCGAGGTCACGGTGTGGTGGATCACCACACCGTGCACGGGACCCCAGGGGCCTTTGTGGTCGCGGTTGTGGTGCTCCCAGTCGCCGACCTCGACGACGGTCAGGCCTTCGTCCTGCAGGGCCTGAAGGAACTCGCCCGCGGACATGGGTGGGGCCATGACCCCTCCTTTGCAAGGCGGGACGGCCGCCGGTCGCAGACCGTCTCGTATGCCCTGCTTGTACCGGAACTGCGGTGCCCGGACCAGTTGTTCGGAATCGATCCGAGCGCTGTTCGGGCACCGTGCGAGCCGATCCGGTCAGTTGCCGTGCAGGAAGCCGTCCCCGTGCGTCGCGACATGGGACTCCACGGCCTGCAGCGCCTGCTGGGTGGCCTGCGAGGAACCGGTGCCTCGGCGCTCCGCGAAGTACGCGGCGCCGAGCTTCTTCAGGAGGGCGTCGCCGGCCCGCTTCTCCTGGACCTCGTCGATCTTCTGCTTGCCCTGGGTGAGGCCCCGCTGAGCCTGCTCTTTCGCGCGATCCAGGAAGCCTGCCATTGCTGTCTCCTGCCGATTGGTGCGGGGCAATTCCCGCGTGGGGTTCAACGGTGTCGCGGATCTTGGAGTTCCCCGCGATACCCGAGCCCATCAGGCTGCCCGGCGCGACACCTCCCGAGTTGCGCCGAACGGGTGGAAACGCCCCTCCTGCCCCGCTGGAGCGTGATCCATTCCCGCTCGTTTGTGTAATGGCGCCGCCACGATCCGTGCTGGAAGGCTTGGGCGGGCACATCACAGCAGGCATTCGGGAGGGCAAAGCCATGTCGGTAGGCGAAGAGATCCGGACCGAGTCGGAGAAGCCGCAGCAGAGTCTCGGCACATCCGCCGCACGGAATCTGGCCACCACCACCAAATCCGCGCCGCAGATGCAGGAGATCAGCTCCCGCTGGCTGCTGCGGATGCTGCCCTGGGTCCAGGTGCAGGGCGGCACGTACCGGGTGAACCGAAGGCTGAGCTATTCGGTCGGTGACGGCCGGGTGACGTTCGTGAAGACGGGCGACCAGGTGCAGGTCATCCCGGCGGAGCTCGGCGAACTGCCGGCGCTGCGGGACTTCGAGGACCAGGACGTGCTGGGGGAGCTGGCACAGCGCTGCCGGCAGCGGGAGTTCGCCGCGGGCGAGGTCCTGACGTCCTTCGGCAGCCCGGCGGACGAGGTGTTCCTGCTCGCGCACGGCCGCGTCGAGAAGGTCGGCACGGGTCCCTACGGCGACGACACGGTCCTTGAGACGCTCGCCGACGGCTCCTACTTCGGCGACCAGGCGCTCATCGACCCCGAGACCATCTGGGAGTACACCGCACGTGCGGTGACCGCGTGCACGGTCCTCACCCTGCCCCGCCAGGACGTCGAACAGATCGCGGAGCGCAGCGAGTCGCTTCGCGCCCACATCCAGCGGCTGCGGTCCATCCCGGCGCAGCGCACCAACAGGTTCGGTGAGGCGCCCATCGACCTGTCCGCCGGCCACGTCGGCGAGGCCGTGCTGCCGGGCACCTTCGTTGACTACGAATCGGCACCGCGTGAATACGAGCTGAGCGTCGCCCAGACCGTCCTTCGCGTCCACACGCGCGTGGCCGACCTCTACAACCAGCCGATGAACCAGACCGAGCAGCAGTTGCGGCTGACCGTCGAGGCGCTGAAGGAGCGCCAGGAGCACGAGCTCATCAACAACCGCGAGTTCGGCCTCCTGAACAACTGCGAGTACGACCAGCGAATCCAGCCGCACGCCGGCGTGCCCACCCCGGACGACCTGGACGAGCTGCTCAGCCGCAGGCGCGGGTCCAAGCTCTTCCTCGCGCACCCGCGCGCGATCTCCGCGTTCGGCCGCGAGCTCAACAAGCGCGGACTCGTCCCCGAGACCATCGACATGGGAGGCAACAGGATCCCCACCTGGCGCGGGGTGCCGATCTTCCCGTGCAACAAGATCCCGATCACCGAGGCCCGCACCACCTCCATCATCTGCATGCGTACGGGCGAGGAGGAGCAGGGCGTCATCGGCCTGCGCCAGACCGGCATCCCGGACGAGATCGAACCGAGCCTGTCCGTACGGTTCATGGGCATCAGCGAGCAGGCGATCATCTCTTACCTGGTGTCGACCTACTACTCCGCCGCGGTGCTCGTGCCCGACGCGCTCGGCGTCCTGGAGAACGTCGAGATCGGCCGCTGGACGTGACCCCGCGGCCGTGTCCCCGGGCGCGGCACGGGGTACACCCCCTCCGTACGCGCCCACAGGTCGAGGAACAGCCACCGTCCGCATCCTTCGCGGGGTGAGTCCATGACGGACACGACGACGGACACGGCGGGCACAGCGGCGGGCGCGGTGTCGGACGCGGTGGCGGGTGTGGCGACGGGCACAGGGGGAGTGCCGGGGGGCGGCGCCGAGTCCGGTGACGGGTGCGAGGCCGTGGAGATCCTGGCGTCGACGCGGGCGCACGTCGATCCGGAGCTGCGCAGGGCGATCGACACGCTGCCCGGGTCGTTGCGCCGGGTCGCGCTCTACCACTTCGGGTGGGAGCGTGCGGACGGCACACCGGCCGCCGGGCACGCGGGCAAGGCCATCAGGCCCGCCCTCGTGCTCACGGCGGTCCGGGCGCTCGGCGGGGAGCCCGCACTCGCCGTGCGGGCGGCGGCCGCCGTGGAGCTGGTCCACAACTTCACGCTCCTGCACGACGACGTGATGGACCGCGACACCACCCGCAGGCACCGGCCCACCGCCTGGACCGTGTTCGGCGTCGCCGACGCGATCCTCGCCGGTGACGCCATGCAGGCACTGGCGCAGCGGCTGCTCGCCGACGACCCCCACCCGGGGGCCGCGGCGGCGGCCGCCCGGCTCGCCGACTGCGTCATGGAGCTCTGCGCGGGGCAGCACGCGGACTGCGAGCTGGAGCGCCGCAGTCCGGACGAGGTCACGCTGGACGAGTGCCTGGCCATGGCCGAGGCCAAGACGGGCGCGTTGCTCGGCTGTGCCTGTGCGCTGGGGGCGGTGTACGCGGGGGTGGGGCGTGAGGAGGTCGACGCGCTGGACGGGTTCGGCCGGGAGGCGGGGCTCGCGTTCCAGCTCATCGACGACGTCATCGGGATCTGGGGCGATCCCGAGCACACCGGCAAACCCGCGGGTGCCGACCTCGCCGTCCACAAGAAGTCACTGCCGGTCGTCGCGGCCCTGGCGTCGGGCACGCCGGCCGCTGCGGAACTGGCCGAGCTGTATCGGAGGCCGCCCGAGGGGACGGAGGGGGATCGGGAGAGCGCGGCGTGCGCGGCCCGCGTCGTGGAGAGTGCGGGCGGCCGTGACTGGGCGCAGGTGCACGCGGCCGACCGGATGTCCCGCGCGATAGTCCAGCTCGCCAGGGCGGTTCCGGACCCGGAAGCGGCGGGAGGTCTGCTGGCGCTCGCCGAGTTCGTGACGCGGCGTACGCATTGAAGGGCCGCATGGGGCGTACGCACTGAAGGGCGCATGAGAGAGGGAGTGTGGGGGCCTTCCGTGGGAGGGGAGGTGATCGCTTACGCTGCAACCGGCGGCCCGCGCCGGAGAGTTGGCGAGTGGGTGGGCGCGCCGACGGATGCGGGCGAGCGGTGAGGGGCGGGCTATGGGCGTGGCGATCCGAAGGGCCGGAGAAGGTGACCGGGAGGACGTGGTCCGGCTGCTCGACGCGGCGTTCATGCGGGATCCGGTGAGCAGTTGGATCTTCCCGGACGAGGAGTACCGGCTGCGCACCCACGGTGCGTTGATGAATGCCTTCTTCGACCTGGCGCTCAGCGAGGGGTACGTCGACATCACCGAGGACGGCGCGGCCGCGGCCCTGTGGTGGTCCGTTCCCGCGGGCGAGCACCGCGAGGGCGATGACGACGGGCCGGCCCTGCTGCGCCAGGCCGTCGACGCCGGCAACGAACGCGTCGAGACCGTCGGCAGGCTGACCGACGCGATCCACCCGACCGACCGGGCGCACGAATACCTGCACCTCATAGCCGTGCACCCGGACCGGCAGGGCGAGGGGCTGGGCACGGCGCTCGTCGCCGCCGTGCTCGACCGGTGCGACCGCGAGGGCCTGCACGCCTACCTGGAGGCGAGCAACTCGCGCAGCCGCGACCTGTACGCGCGCCTGGGATTCACCTTCATGGGGACGGCGCTCGATCTGCCCGACGGCCCTCGGATGTGGCCCATGTGGCGTGAGCCGCAGACGGCGGGGGAGCGCACCGTCTAGCAGGCGGTCGCAGGGTTTGCCCCAGGGCTGCCCCGGCGGGCCGAACCGCAATACTCTGGGCGGCATGGGCAGCGAAGGGCCACGGCCCGGCCCCGCCGCGCAGGACGAGCCGGTGTGCGCGGCCTGCGGAGGGCCGGTGGGTACGGCGATCCGGCGGCGCAAGGTGCTCGGGGTGTTCGTCCCCGTGTGGGGCCCCGGCCCGTGCCGCAACGCGCAGTGCGAGGCGTGCGTCGACGAGGCGGACGCGGAGACGGCTCGGCCGGGAGGCGGGTCGAGCGGTCGTGCGAGTGCAAGGCGTTCCCGGTCGCGGCACGGCAGGTACGGCAGGAGGCCCGCTGCGCCCGGCGACAACGAGGACAAGTGACGCGCCTACCTGGCTCTCCCCAGTGGCTCTCCCCGGCCGTCCGTCAGCCGTGGCGGCAGTGGCGGTAGGGTCCCCGGCGGATCGGTGGTGATGCCGGTGGGGGAGGGGTGCGGTGAAGGCGCGGTGGGGTGTACTCGCTGTGGTGGGCGTGGTGTTGGTGGGGCTGGCGGGATGCGGCGCCGGGGTCGGCACGGGAGCGGATGACGATGCGCTGCCCGCGTACGCGCGGGAACCCGGGGTCCCGCGTGTGAGGAGTGAGGGCGATATGCCGGCACTCCCCCTGGCGAAGTACGAGTTGAGCAGCGAGGACCACAAGCGCCTGGGGAAGGCGCGCAATCGGTTGCGGTGGCAGTGCATGCGGTCCTTGGGGTTCGATGACTTCCCGCTCGGCCCCGGTTTTGCGCCCGGGATCCGCATGGCGGACTCCTTCACCTCGACCCTGGTTTATGTGTCCCCGTACGGGACGCTCGACCTCGATCGGGCCCGCCGCTGGGGCTACGGCCTCGCCCCTGACCATGCGAAGGCGCTGCGAGCGGAGCTGCGGCCGACGGGGCGGGAGCTGACGCAGCGGGAGTACGAGGCGCTGTACGGACCGGGGAAGGGCGGTCGCTCGGTGAACGGCCGGAAGATCCCACAGGGAGGCTGCGCCGCAGAGGCGACGCGGCGGACCGAGAGGGACGTAACCGATTCGGGCCGCCTCTGGGCGTACGTGCCCCGGCGCATCGAGAAGATCGACAAGGCCGTCGCCAAGGACGACCGGGTGCGCAGGGCCTTCCGCGACTGGTCGCGCTGCGTCGAGGACAAGGGCTTCAAGCGGTACGAGAACCCGACGCGGGCCTTCGGCGACAAGGAGTGGTGGAAGGAGAGCGAGAACGGCGACACCCCGCCGACGAAGCGGGAGTTGGGCACGGCGGTCGCCGACGTCGAGTGCAACCGGAAGCTGAACACCGCCGGGGTGTGGTGGAGCGTGAGCAACGAGAAGCAGCGCGAGGACCTGCGCCGCAACAAGTCCCGTTACGAGGCCGTGCGCGAGGACCAGGACCGGGTGCGGGACGGGATCCGCGAGGCGCTCGGCGAGAAGTGACGCGGCGAGAAGTGACGTGAGGTGGCGTGGCACGCGGGACGTCCCGAGTGGGGCGGCGCCGGGCTCTCGGGCGTTGCGTTGCCGCGTGATAGACACATGGGATGACGATCTGCGGTCGGGCGTTCGATGCCGTGCTGTGTGACCTCGACGGCGTGATCCGCTTCTACGACATGGCGGAGCTGGAGGGGCTGGAGCGCACGGCCGGGCTGCCGCCGGGCAGTACCGCCGAGATCGCCTTCCGGCCCGAGACCGACATGCCGCTGATGCGCGGCGAGATCACCAAGGAGCAGTGGATCGCGGCGATCGCGGACGGGCTCGCCGACCGGGTGCCGTGGGTGTGCGGGTACGAGCTCGGGACGGCGCTGGCCGAGACCAAGTTCCGGGCCGACGACGCCGTGGTGGGGCTGCTGCGGCGGGCCCGCGCGGCCGGGCTGCCCGTGCTGCTCGTCACCAATGCGACGCCGTGGCTCGCCGACGATCTCGCCCTGCTGGGTCTCACCGGCTCTGACGGCTGCCTCGACGACGTCGTCAGCAGCGCCGACCTCGGCATTGCCAAGCCGGACCGCCGCATCTACGAGATCGCCGCCGAACGTGCCGGTGTCGCCCCGGACCGCTGCCTCTTCGTGGACGACCGGCAGGAGAACGTGGACGCGGCCGTCGCGCTCGGCATGACCGGTCTGCTCTACCGCGAACCGGCCGAGCTGCGCGCGGCGTTGGCCTTGCCGGCCTGATCGCGGCGGCCGTGGGCGGGTCTCGGCACGGGGGCGGGGGTCAGCAGGAGTCCTCCAGATACGTGCGGGACAGGGCCGCGGCGCCGGTGAGCCAGTCGGTGATCACCGCGAGCTCGTCCGCGGAGTACCGCGCGCAGAGCTCGGTGAGCAGCTTGGAGTACGGGCCGTAGACCGCCTGCACCCGCTCGGCGGCGGCCGGGACCGGGGTGACGTGCACGCGGCGCCGGTCGGTGGGGTCGGGCCTGCGCTCCACGAATCCGCCGCGCTCCAGGCGGTTCAGGATGCCGGTGACGGCGCCCGTCGTGACATGGGCCCGGTCGGCGAGGTCGCCCGCGGTGACCGGCGCGTCCGCCTCCAGGACGTGGGCGAAGCAGACCAGGTCCCTGGCGCTCAGGCCGAGGTTGCGGGCGAGGTCCTGACGGCCGATCAGGTTGGTGGCGACGAGGTCGTCCAGCGCGCCGATGGCGTCCGCCGCGGAGGCGGCGGGGCGGGGCTTCTCCCGCTGCCCCTGCAATCCCTGCTGCCCCTGCAATCCCTGCTTTTCCTGCATTGAACTCCCTTACTGGCTAAGATAAATTACTTACTTGCTAAGACATCTTACGGCGTGCGTGTGCAAGAAGGAGGCAGGAACGTGAGTGGACTCCACGACGAAGGCCACACGGTCGCGGGGTGGACGGGCTCCCTAGTCGCGATGCTCGGGGCCGTGGCCGCGGGTGTGGGCGTCGTCGGCTGGCGCCCCGGCATCTGGCTGGGGCTCGCACTCCTGGTGGTGGCGGTGCTCGCCACCTGGGTCCTGCATCTGGCGGGCTGGGGCAAGCCGCCGACGCCGCGCAGCCTCGACCTGCGGGGATTCTCGGCCCGGGACCTCTCCGCGCGTGCCGGACACGCGGACTGCATCGGGTGCCGGCTGGCCGGCCGGTCGCCTACCTCCGGCGCACCGCGTCCAGCGCCGGTGCGATGACGGCGAAGACCCGGTCCGTCAGTGCGGCCGGGTCCTCTGCCCCGTCCCCCGCGCTCCACCTCTGCAGCACGGCCCCGAAGGCGGACAGGGCGATACGGGCCGCGAGTTGGGGATAGAGGTCCGTCCCTGGATCCAGGCCGAGGCGGTGGGCGAGTTCCTCGGCGAGTTCGTCGCCCCACTGTGCCTGGCGGGCCAGGAAGCGGGCGTGCAGGGCGGGGCTTTCGAGTATCAGCTGGGTGACGCGCAGGGCCTGGCCGGGCCCCGCGCACGCGTTCACGGAGACCCAGACGGTGTGGCGCAGCGCCACCGACGGCGGTTCGTCCGCCGGGCGGGACGCCAGCTCCGCGCGCATGTCGGTGCCCACGTCGGCCAGCAGGTGGATCACCACGTCCTCTTTGGACGCGAAGTACCGGAAAAAGGTCCGCTTGGACACCCCCGCGACGGCCGCGATCTCGTCGGCCGTGACCGCGTCGAACCCCCTCCGGGCCAGCAGCCGCAGCGCGGCCGACGTCAGCTCGTCCGAGACGAGTTGGCGCTTGCGTTGGGCCAGGCTCACTTCCGGGTGGGTACTCACTGCCTCAGTGTACATTTCGTGCCCTGCGTGGCATCAAGAGTACGTAACGGCAGTAAGGGCAAGGGTTGACACTCAGTGTCACGTAGGGCAGCTTGTGTCGTATGAGTAATCGTGGCTGGACCGCCGAGCAGATCCCTGACCAGAGCAACCGAGTCGCCGTCGTCACCGGGGCCAACAGCGGCCTGGGTCTCGCGACCACCCGGGCCTTGGCGCGCAAGGGCGCGCGCGTGATCCTCGCCGTGCGCGACGAGGCCAAGGGCCGGGCCGCGGTGGAGCAGATCACCGCCGGGACCCCGGGCGCCGCCCTGGAGGTGCGGCGGGTCGACCTGGCGGACCTGGATTCCGTCCGTGCCTTCTCCGACAAGCTGCACGCGGACCACGCGCGCCTGGACGTGCTCATCAACAACGCCGGCCTGATGGCGCCGCCGAAGCGACTGCTCAGCCCCCAGGGCCACGAGGTGCAGTTCGCCGCCAACCACCTCGGCCACTTCGCGCTGACCGGGCTGCTGCTCGACCTCCTGGAAGCCGGGGACGACCCCCGCGTCGTGACCGTGAGCTCTCCCAACCACCGCCAGGGTCAGCTCTTCTTCGACGACATCAACGGCGAGCGCAAGTATTCGCCGATGGGCTACTACAACCAGTCGAAGCTGGCGAACGCCGTCTTCGGCTGGCAGCTCCACCAGAAGCTGACCGCGGCGGGGAGCCCGGTGCGCAGCCTGCTCGCCCACCCCGGCTACACCTCGACCAACCTGCAGACGAGCTCCCCCGCGGGCATGGTGAAGTTCCTGTTCGGGCGGCTGCTGCTGCCGCTCGCGCAGACCCCCGACCAGGGCGCGCTGCCCACGCTGTTCGCGGCGACCGACCCGAATGTGGCGGGTGGCCGGTTCATCGGCCCCGACGGTATGGCCGAGCTGCGTGGCGCGCCGAAGACGGTGGAGCTGGCGCCCCGGGCCGCGGACGCGGAGAGCGGGCGCAGGCTGTGGGACCTCTCCGAGGAACTCACCTCCGTGCACTACGCGTTCCGCGCCGCCGCCTGACCGGCGAAGGGCGAACGGAGATGACTGCGAAGGGCGAGCGAGGATGACCGCGAAGACCGCAGGGAGCAGCGCCTGGATCCGCCGGTACCGGCCGGCCGAGGAGGCGCGCGCGAGGCTGCTGTGCCTGCCGCACGCCGGCGGCTCCGCCTCCTTCTACCTTCCGTTCGCCCGTGCGTTCGGGCCCGAGGTCGACGTACTGACGGTGCAGTACCCGGGTCGGCAGGACCGCTGGCACGAGCCGTGCGTGGACTCCGTCACCGGTCTCGCCGACGCGCTGCTCGGCGAGGTGCTGCCGTGGGCCGACCGGCCGCTGGCGCTCTTCGGGCACAGCATGGGTGCGATGGTCGGCTACGAACTGGCCGTACGCCTGGAACGCGCGGGTGCGCCGCCGCTGGCCTTCTTCGCCTCCGGCAGGCGTGCGCCGTCCCGGCCGCGCGCCAACCCCGCGCCCATCCATCTGCGCGACGACCGCGGCCTGATCGACGAACTCCGGGCGCTCAGCGGCACCGACGCCCGGGTCTTCGAGGACGAGGACCTGCTGCGCAGGGCGCTGCCCGCGATCCGCAGCGACTACAAGGCGGCCGAAACCTACCGGTACGTACCCCGTCCGCCGCTCTCGGCGCCCATCCATGTGATCGTCGGCGCCGAGGATGGCCGAGTCACGCCGGAGGAGGCGCGCGCCTGGGCCGAGCACACGGAGGGCGGCTTCGCATGGGAGACCCGTCCGGGCGGGCATTTCTATCTCACGGAACAGATGTCAAGCGTCGCCGATATGGTGTCCAGTCGGATTCTAGCGAGACTATAGGCGCAATCCATCGGCACTATTGCGGAATTATGTTTATGGTGTGACCTTGATCACGGCGAAATGTATCCACGTAAACCAGCTTGTTTGAGCCAACCACCTTGTTAGGCTGAATCCTCTTTCGGATACGAGTCGTGCGAGGTGTTGGAAAACATGGGGGACGTGGCCGAGATAGACATTGCCGGCCTGCCGGCATACCCGTTCATTGGTCCGGACGACAATCCGTTCATCCCGGTCACGGGATCGGACCTGGAACGGCTCGAAGGGCCCGTGGGGAAGGTCAGGCTTCCGTTCGGGGGGTGGGCGTGGCTCGTCACCCGCCACGAGGATGTGCGGCAGCTGCTGCGGCACCCGGGCTTCAGCTCCGATCAGTACAAGCCCGGGTTCCCGGTGCTGAATCCGATCCCGCCGAAGCAGGACGACGCGTCGGGCCTGTTCATCTTCATGGACGGCGACGCGCACAGCCGGTTCCGCAAGATGCTGACCGCCGAGTTCATGATCAAGAACATCCGGCGGATCGAGCCCCTCATCGAGGAGACGGTCGTCGAGGCGCTCGACCGGATGCGGGAGCTCGGTGCGCCCGCCGACCTGATGGCGGAGTTCGCGCTCCCCGTCCCGTCGATGACGATCTGTCACCTGCTCGGTGTCCCGTACGCCGACCACGACTTCTTCCAGGATCACAGCCGCGTGATCATGGACAGGAATTCGGGCCCCGCCGAGGTCGAAGCGGCCCTCGGCGCCCTGGCCGGCCTCCTCGGCGACCTCGTCGACGCCAAGCGGAAGGACCCCGGCGAGGACCTCCTCAGCCGGCTCACGCTGGAGCGCGTGGACACCGGCGAGCTGCGCAAGGACGAACTCGTCAGCCTGGCCATGCTCCTGCTGGTGGCCGGCCACGAGACCACCGCGAACATGATCGGCCTCTCGGCGCTGGTGCTCCTGCAGCACCCCGAGCACCTGGAAGCCCTGCGCGAGGACCCGTCCCTGGCGCCGGGCATGGTCGAGGAGCTGCTTCGCTACCTCACCGTCGTACGCACCGGGCTGCCGCGGCTGGCCATGGAGGACGCGGAGATCGGCGGGCAGCGGATCCGCGCCGGTGAGGGCGTCGTGGCGATGCTCGCGATGTCCAACCGCGACCAGTCGGTCTTCTCCGACCCCGACCTGTTCGACCCGCAGCGGCGCGAGGCACACCGCCACATGGCGTTCGGCTTCGGCCTCCACCAGTGCATCGGCCAGCCGCTGGCCCGCGCCGAGCTGCGCGTGGCACTCGTCGAACTGGCCCGCCGCTTCCCGAAGCTGCGCTCCGAACTCACCCTCGCCGACGTCCCGCAGCGCCCCATGGCGGTGACGTTCGGCGTGGCCGAGCTGCCGGTGACGTGGTGACGTGATGACGATGCGGATCACGGTGGACAGGGAGCTGTGCGCGGGCGCGGGCAACTGCGTGGCGACGGTCTCGGAAGTGTTCGACCAGGACGAGAAGGAGGGGCTCGTGCTGCTGCAGATCGCGGAGCCGCCCCAAGACCTGTACGAACTCGTCGAGACGGCCGCGCAGATGTGCCCGGTGGGTGCGATCGAGATCGAGGAGCGTGTGCCTGCGTCGTCATGAGGGGCGGCGCCCGCGCCGTCCCCGCTCGGAAAATCTGAATAGGCCGGTGCGTTCTTTTTCGCTGGGCGAAATATGCGCAACGAAAAAGAAGGCTCGATCAACGGGGGGGTCTTCCATTTGAACCGGGGAAGTCAGGCACGAATCATCATTTGTGATCCGCATCCTTATGCGCGTCTCGGGATCCGAAGATCACTGGAAAAGGATCCCACGCTGTCCGTCGTCGCCGAGGTCGCCGAGCTCTCGGAGCTCCTTTCCGCGGCGGAATTGTGCGATCCGGATGCCGTGGTGCTCGACGGGCAACTGCACCTCGGCCACGCCAGGGAACTGGCCGGTGTCGACGCCGCACTCGTCGTCGTCGGGGACACGGATTCGGCCACCCGCTGGATCGGCCTCGCGCAGGTGAACGTGGGTGCGCTGGTGCACTGCTACGACCCCGTGGAGGACCTCGCCGTGGCGGTCCGCAAGGCGGTCGACGGCACTGGTTACGTGTCGCCCGGCCTCAGCGGGGCGCTGCTCAAGCTCACCCGGGCCATGGCCCCCCGCCACCTCTCGGCGGTGCCCACGCACGCGCCGCTCACCTCCCGCGAGTCCGAGGTGCTGCAACTGGTGCGCAGGGGGCTCGCGAACAAAGAGATCGCCCGGCGACTCGGCCTGAGTGAGAAGACGATCAAATTCCATGTCTCCAACGTGCTCGCCAAGGCCCATGTGGCTTCCCGGGCACAGCTGATCGCCTTGGCGCCTGCCATGTGAGGACGGCGCGCAAGCACGCGACGACGGGGGTGTCCGCACGGTTCGGCCGTGCGGGCACCCCCGTCGTCGTACGGGGTATGGACCTGGCCGAAAGTCCAGGTTCCCCGGCCCGTACCTGCCCCTAAGCCCGGCCGACGAGCACCGTCCTCTGGCCGAAGTCCATACCCGGGTCCGAAACAGATACTCGCCGTATGAAGGCATCCAGGTCAGACGAGCAGAGGACGGGCGAGGCCCGCGGCACCGCCATCGCAGTGATCGGGGCCTCCTGCCGAGTGCCCTCGGCGTCGACTCCGGCGGAGCTGTGGAACCTGCTCACGGAGGGCACCGACGCCGTCTCGGCCTGGCCGCGGGAGCGCGGCACCGGCAGCCCGTCCTGGCGCGGCGGCTTCCTCGACGACGTCGCCTCCTTCGACGCCTCCTTCTTCGGCATCGCCCCCGACGAGGCGGCCGCGATGGACCCCCAGCAGCGCCTCGCGCTGGAACTCGTGTGGGAGGCCATGGAGGACGCCGGGCTCCGCGACGACCGGCTGCGCGGCTCCCGTACCGGCGTGTTCGTCGGCGTCTCCTCCGACGACTACGCGGGCCTCGCCGCCCGCGGCGAGACCCCGGGCCCCGGCGGCCCCCACGACTTCACGGGCCGCCACCGCGCCGTCATCGCCAACCGGGTCTCCTGGCACCTGGGCCTGCGCGGCCCCAGCCTCGCCGTCGACGCCGCACAGGCCTCGTCGCTGGTCGCCGTCCACCTGGCCTGCGAGAGCATCCGCAGCGGCGACGCCGACCTCGCCTTCGCAGCCGGCGTGAACCTGATCCTCTCGCCCGAGAGCATGCGCGCCACCGCGGGCCTCGGCGCGCTCTCCGCGAAGGGGCGCTGCGCCACCTTCGACGAGAACGCCGACGGGTTCGTACGCGGGGAGGGCGGCGGAGTCGTCCTCCTCAAGCCGCTGGACCGCGCGCTGGCGGACGGCGACCGCGTCTACTGCGTCATCGAGGGCAGCGCCGTCAACAACGACGGCGGCGGCGAACGCCTCACCGACCCCGACGCCGACGGCCAGCGCGATGTGCTGCGCCGCGCCTACGCCGACGCAGGGATCAGCCCCGACACCGTCCAGTACGTCGAACTCCACGGCACCGGTACGCCGGTCGGCGACCCCGTCGAGGCGGCGGCCGTCGCCGACGTCATCGCGCGCGCCGACGCGGACGGGGGCACGGGCCGGGAGCCGCTGCGCGTCGGCTCGGTCAAGACGAACCTCGGGCACCTGGAGGCCGCCGCGGGCATCGTCGGCCTGCTGAAGGCCGCACTGTCCCTGCGCCACCGCAGGCTGCCGGCCAGCCTGCACTTCACCGCCCCCAACCCGGCGATCCCCCTGGACGACCTGAACCTCGCGGTGCAGACCCGGCTCGCCGACTGGCCCGCACCCGACGAACAACTCGTCGCGGGCGTCAGCTCGTTCGGAATAGGCGGCACCAACTGCCACGTCGTCCTGACCGAGGCGCCCGAACCCGCCGACGCCCCCGACGACACCCCCCGCCCCGGAGCCGACCGCCCCCTTCCCTGGGTCCTGTCGGCCCGCACCGGCGAAGCCCTCGACGCGCAGGCCGCACGCCTCCTCGCCCACATCGAGCGGCACCCGGACACCGGCACCGCCGACGTCGCCCGTTCCCTCGCCGCCGGACGCTCCACGTTCGAGCACCGTGCCGTCATCGTCGGCAAGGACCGGGACGACTTCACGGCAGGCCTGGCACGCCTCCACGAACAGGCCGTGAGCGGCTTCGCCGAGCCGGGCAGGACCGCGTTCCTGTTCTCCGGCGTCGGCTCCCACCGCGTCGGCATGGGGCGTGAACTGTACGAGACGTACCCGGTGTTCGCGGCCGCCCTCGACGAGGTGCTCGACCACTTCGTCCCCGGCCTCGACCTGCGCGCGGTGCTGCTCGGAGGCGACGACGACGCGGCCGCCGAGGCACTCGACGGCATGCGGTACATGCAGCCCGCCCTGTTCGCCTTCCAGGTCGCCCTGTACCGCCTCGTCACCTCATGGGGCGTCACCCCGGACCTGCTGGTCGGCCACTCCTTCGGAGAGATCGTCGCCGCCCACGTCTCCGGCGCCCTGCCGCTCGCCCACGCCGCCGCCCTCGTCGCCGCCCGCGGTGAACTCATGGAGCAACTGCCGCCCGGCGGCGCCATGATCGCGGTCGAGGCGACCGAGGAGGAGCTGCTCACCGCCCTCGAAGGCGTCGACGACGTCTCGGTCGGCGTCATCAACGGCCCCCGTGCCGTGGTGCTCTCCGGTGCCGACGAGTCGGTCACCCGGATCGCCGGGGCGCTCGCCGCCGACGGCCACCGCACGAGCCGCCTGCGGGTCAAGAACGCCGCCCACTCGCCGCTGATGGCCCCCATGCTGGACGAGTTCGCCCGCCGCATCCACGGCCTCGACGTCTCCGAACCGGCCGTCCCCATCGTCTCCACCGTCACCGGAAGGACCGGCGCCGCGCTCACGGAGGAGTACTGGATCGGGCACCTCAGTGCCACCGTCCGCTTCCACGACGCGCTCGCCGAATGCCGCGCACAGGGCGTCACCCGGTTCGTCGAACTCGGCCCCGGCAGCGTCCTCACCCCGCTCGTCGCACCGGCCGAGACGGAGACCGCGGTCGCCCTCCAGCACCGCGACCACGCGGAACCGCAGGCCCTGCTCACCGGCCTCGCCACGGCCTGGACCGCGGGCACCCCCGTCGACTGGGCGGCCGCCGTCGGCACGGGACGGACCGTGGACCTGCCCACATACGCCTTCCAGCGCCGCCGCCACTGGCTCGACGAACGGCCCGCCGCCGAGGCGGCCGAGGAACACCTCAGCTCCGCGACGCTCGCGCTGCGCGACAGCATCCGGAGCGAGCCCGACGGCTTCCTGGTCCGCTGGCTCGCCGACCACATGGCGCGCCTCACCGGGACCGCGGCCGTCGACCCGGACGCGACCTTCCGCGACCTCGGCCTGGACTCCGTCCTCTCCGTCGAACTGCGCAACCGCCTCGTCTCGGCGACCGGACTGCGGATGCCCGCGAGCATCCTCTTCGACTACCCGACGCTCCGCGACCTCGCCGACCACCTGCACGAACGCATCGTCGGCGCGCTCGACGCCCCGGCGGCCACCCCGGCTGCCACCGGGACGGCGGCGGCCGACGACGACCCCGTCGCGATCGTCGGCATGGCCTGCCGGCTGCCCGGCGGCATCGACTCGCCGCAGCAGCTGTGGGAGGCCCTCGCCGCCGGCGTGGACGCCACGTCCGACTTCCCCGAGGACCGCGGCTGGGACCTGGCGAACCTGTACGACCCGGACCCGGCCAACCCCGGCACGACGTACACGCGCCGCGGCGGATTCCTGGCCGCCGCCGGGGACTTCGACGCGGAGTTCTTCGGGATCAGCCCCCGCGAGGCGGCGGCGATGGACCCGCAGCAGCGGCTCCTCCTGGAGACGGCGTGGGAGGCGCTGGAGCGGACCGGCATCGACCCCGACTCCCTGCGCCGCAGCAGGACCGGCGTCTTCGTCGGCGCCACGAACATGGAGTACGGCCCCCACCTCGACGCCCCGACCGACGGCACCGAAGGCTTCCGGCTCACCGGCAACACGTCCAGCGTGGCATCGGGCCGCATCTCGTACCAACTGGGCCTCGAAGGCCCGGCGATGACAGTCGACACGGCCTGCTCGTCATCGCTGGTCGCCCTTCACCTGGCGGTGCAGTCGATCAGGAACGGCGAATGCTCGCTGGCCCTGGCGGGCGGCGTGACAGTGCTGTCGACGCCAGGCATGTTCGTCGAGTTCTCCCGCCAGCGCGGCCTCGCCGCCGACGGCCGCTGCAAGCCTTTCTCCGACGACGCGGACGGCACGGGCTGGGCCGAGGGCGTGGGCCTGCTCGTCGTGGAGCGCCTTTCGGAGGCGCGTCGGCTCGGGCACCAGGTGCTGGCCGTCGTGCGGGGCAGTGCGGTGAACCAGGACGGCGGCAGCAACGGTCTGACCGCGCCGAACGGGCCTTCGCAGCAGCGTGTCATCCGTGACGCACTGGCCAGTGCGCGGCTGACGTCGGCGGATGTGGACGTGGTGGAGGCGCACGGTACGGGTACGTCGCTGGGCGACCCGATCGAGGCGCAGGCGCTGCTCGCCACGTATGGCCAGGGACGGGATGAGGAGCGGCCGTTGTGGCTGGGCTCCGTCAAGTCCAACATCGGGCACACGCAGGCCGCCGCAGGTGTCGCGGGCGTCATCAAGATGGTGCAGGCCATGCGCAACGGCCTCATGCCGCGCTCCCTGAACGTCTCCGCCCCGTCCCGTCACGTCGACTGGGAGTCCGGTGCGGTGAGCGTGCTGGCGTCGGAGCAGGAGTGGCCGGAGCTGGAGCGGCCGCGCCGTTCCGCCGTGTCGTCGTTCGGCATCAGTGGGACGAACGCGCACGTGATCCTGGAGGCGGCGCCCGAAGCGGGTGTGGTGCCCCCGGTGGAGGAAGAGCCTGCCGCGGTGGTGCCGTGGGTGTTGTCGGCGCGGAGTGAGGCGGCGCTGGCGGAGCAGGCGGGGCGGTTGCTGGCCCGGCTGGGTGAGGGTGAGCCGCAGCTGCCCGGTCTGCGGGATGTGGGTTTCACGTTGGCGCGTGGGCGTGCGGGGTTGGAGCATCGAGCGGTTGTGCTCGGGAGTGACGTCGGCGAACTGACGGCTGCTTTGGGTGAGTTGGCGGCCGGTCGTGAGGCTTCTGGGGTTGTGTCGGGCCGTGCGGGCTCGGGTGCCGCTGACGGTGGTGCGGTGTTTGTGTTCCCGGGGCAGGGCTCGCAGTGGGTGGGCATGGCTCGGGAGTTGTTGGAGTTTTCGCCGGTGTTCGCGTCGCGGATGGCGGAGTGCGGTGCGGCGTTGGAGCCGTTCGTGGATGGCTGGTCTCTTCTGGATGTGGTCCGCGAGGGCGATGAGGAGCTGCTGCGTCGGGTTGATGTGGTGCAGCCGGTGCTGTTTGCGGTGATGGTGTCGCTGGCGGAGTTGTGGCGTTCGCTGGGTGTGCGGCCTGCCGCTGTGGTGGGTCATTCGCAGGGTGAGATTGCTGCGGCTTGTGTTGCGGGTGCGTTGTCGTTGGGTGATGCGGCGCGTGTGGTGGCGTTGCGGTCGCGGGCGATTGTGCGGCTTGCCGGTAAGGGCGGGATGGTGTCTGTCCTCGCGCCGGAGGCGCAGGTTGTGGGCAGGTTGACCGCGGGGCTGCAGGTGGCTGTGGTCAATGGCCCGGAGCAGGTCGTGGTGTCGGGGTCGCCCGGTGAGCTGGATGCGTTCATGGCCGCCTGTGAGGCCGATGGTGTGCAGGTGCGGCGGATCGCGGTGGATTACGCCTCGCACTCGCCGCAGGTCGAGGATCTGCGCGATGAGCTGCTGGACGTCCTGGCGGCCATCGAGCCGCGCGGTGGGCAGGTGCCGCTGTTCTCCACCGTCACCGGTGACGTGATCGACACGGCGGTGATGGACGCGGAGTACTGGTTCACCAATCTCCGTCAGACCGTCCGCTTCGATGCCGCCCTGCACCACCTCCTGGAGGCCGGACACCGCGTCTTCGTCGAGGCCAGCCCGCACCCCGTGCTCGTGGGTGCCGTGTCTCAGGCCGCCGAAGGTGAGGGTGTCGCGGGTGTGACCGCGGTGGGGACGCTGCGGCGGAACGAGGGTGGTCCGGTCCGGCTTGCGCAGAGTCTGGCCGAGGTGTTCGTCGCGGGTGTGGCTGTGGACTGGTCGCCGTGGGTGGCGGGTGGCCGGCTCGTGGAGTTGCCTACGTACGCCTTCCAGCGTCGTCGTCACTGGCTGCCGACGGGGCGTTCCGTGGTGGATGCGGCCGGGCTGGGGCTGCGGCCCGCCGGGCACCCGCTGCTCGGCGCCGCCGTCGCTCTCGCGCCGCAGGAAGGCCTCGTCCTCACGGGTCAGCTGTCGCTGAACACGTACCCGTGGCTGGAAGACCATGCCGTCTACGGGACCGTCATCCTGCCCGGTACCGCCTTCGTCGAGCTGGCGCTGCACGCCGGGAGCGAGGTCGGCTGCGGTGCCATCGATGAGCTGACGCTGGAGCGGCCGCTCGTGCTGGCGCGGGGCGTGTCGACATCCGTACAGGTGTCGGTGGGGGCCCCGGATGAGGCGGGGCGCCGGACCGTCTCCGTGCACTCGCGCGTCCAGGACGCCGCCGCCGACGCCGATCGGGGCGCGGGGCTGGACTCGGGGGCCGAGTGGATCCGGCATGCCGTGGGCTCGCTGGCCGACGGGGCGTCGGCGGGGGCAGAGCGGCTGGAGGGGCAGTGGCCGCCGGCCGGTGCCGAGCGCGTGGATGTCGCGGATGCCTACGAGACGCTGGCCGGCCTCGGTTACGGCTACGGGCCCGTGTTCCAGGGGCTGACCGCGCTGTGGCGTGCGGGGGACGACCTGTTCGCCGACGTGCGGCTCCCGGCGGAGGCCGATGAGTTCGGGGTTCACCCGGCGCTGCTGGATGCCGCGCTGCACCCGCTGCTCGCCGGGGAGATCGTGGTGCCGTTCTCGTGGAGCGGGGTGCGGTTGCATTCGGTGGGTGCGTCCGCGTTGCGGGTGCGGTTGTCGCGGGGTGTGGACGGTGCCGTGCGGTTGGCGGCGTTCGACGGTGCGGGTCTGCCGGTGGTGTCGGTGGACGAGTTGCGGTTGCAGAAGATGTCGCGGGAGCAGTTGGGTGCGGCGGTGGCGGGCGGTGACCCGTTGTTCGAGGTGCGGTGGGTCGACGTACCGGTAGCGGCAGCGCCTTCTGGCGCTGGTGGTGGGCTTCCGGCCGATGTCGTCGTCGCCCACGTCGAGCCCGGCGGGGACGCCGGCGTGCGGGTCGCGGAGGTGCTGGAGACGGTTCAGCGCTTCCTGGCCGAGTCGGCGGAGGAAGCCCGTCTTGTCGTGGTCACGCGCGGCGGGATGACGGACACGCCGGACCCGGCGACGGCCGCGGTGTGGGGCCTGCTGCGTTCGGCGCAGGCCGAGCAGCCCGGGCGGATCGTGGTCGTCGACGTGCCCGAGGGCGCGGACACGGAGACAGTCGTCGTATCGGCGCTGTCCAGCGGGGAACCCCAACTCGCCCTCGATGGTGGCAGAGTGCTGGCTCCTCGGGTGATGACCGTCTCCGAGGAAGCAGGTGCCGCCCCCGCGTGGGACCCGGAGGGCACGGTCCTGATCACGGGAGCGAGCGGCGCGCTGGGGCAGCTCTTCGCCCGGCACCTCGTGGCCGAGTACGGCGTACGTCACCTGCTGCTCGTCAGCCGTCGCGGTGCCGAGGGGTCCGAGGAGCTGGCCGCCGAACTGGCGGAAGCCGGTGCGACCGTGGCCTTCGCGGCCTGTGACGTCGCCGACCGGGAGGGCCTTGCGGCCGCTCTGGCGGGTATTTCGGACGAGCGTCCGCTGACGGCTGTGATCCATGCGGCGGGCGTACTGGACGACGGCATCGTCACCGCGCTGACCGCCGAGCGGATCGACACCGTGATGCGTCCGAAGGCCGAGGGGGCCAGGCTCCTGGACGAGCTGACGCGGGACGCCGACCTCGCCGCGTTCGTGCTGTTCTCGTCGGCCGCCGGTGTGATGGGCACGGCGGGACAGGGCAATTACGCTGCTGCGAACGCGTACTTGGACGCTCTCGCTCTCGCCCGCCGAGCCGAAGGGCTCGCGGCGACGTCGCTGGCCTGGGGTCTTTGGGCCAGTGACAGTGCGATGACCGCGCACCTCGACGAGGCCGACATCGCCCGGCTTTCCCGCAGCGGCCTCGGGTCCATGTCGATGTCCCAGGGCCTCGCCCTGTTCGACGCCGCTCTGGCGGCCGACCGGGCGACCGTCGTCCCGGCCCGCTTCGACCTGCCCGCGCTGCGCAACCAGGCGGCGCGGGACCGGCTGCCCGCGGTATTCAAGTCGCTCGTCCGTGCCCCCGTACGCCGGGCCGCCGCGCCCACCGCGGAGGAGGCCTCGTCGTGGGCCGCCGGTATGGCGGCGCTGGACGGAGGCGAACGGCGGGACGCGCTGCTCGAACTCGTCCGCAGCCAGGTGTCGTTGGTGCTCGGACTCGGTTCCGGAGCGTCGGTGGAGGCCGACCGGGCCTTCCGCGATCTGGGCTTCGACTCGCTGACGGGCCTGGAGCTGCGGCAGCGGCTGCAGACGGCGACGGGGCTCCGGCTGCCGTCGACGCTCGTCTTCGACTACCCGACGCCGACCGCCCTGGTCGGCTTCCTCCAGGAGGAGGTCGGGGGGACGGATGCGGGTGCGCCGGCGCCGGTCCTGACGGCGGCCGGAGGAGCCGCCACGGATGACGACGACCCGATCGTCATCGTCGGCATGGCCTGCCGGTTCCCGGGCGGGATCAGGTCGCCGCAGGACCTGTGGCAGGCGACCCTCGACGGGATCGACGCGATCACCGACTTCCCCGACGACCGCGACTGGGACCTGGCGAACCTCTTCGACCCGGACCCGGGCCACGTCGGGACGAGCTACTCCCGCCGGGGCGGTTTCCTCGCCGCTGCCGGGGACTTCGACGCGGAGTTCTTCGGGATCAGTCCGCGTGAGGCGGCGGCGATGGATCCGCAGCAGCGGCTCCTCCTGGAGACGGCGTGGGAGGCGCTGGAGCGGACCGGTATCGACCCCGACTCCCTGCGCGGCAGCAGGACCGGCGTCTTCACCGGACTCATGTACCACGACTACGGGACCTGGCTCGGCGAGGCGACCGAGGACGTCGAAGGCCTGATGATCACCGGCAACAGCGGTGGCGTGGCGTCGGGCCGCATCTCGTACCAGCTGGGCCTCGAAGGCCCGGCGATGACGATTGACACGGCCTGTTCGTCGTCGCTGGTGGCCCTGCATCTTGCGGTGCAGGCGATCAGGAACGGTGAGTGCTCGCTGGCTCTGGCGGGTGGTGTGACGGTCATGTCGACGCCGACGACGTTCGTGGAGTTCTCGCGGCAGCGGGCGATGTCCGTGGACGGCCGCTGCAAGGCGTTCTCGGACGACGCCGACGGCGCGGGTTGGGCCGAGGGAGTGGGCCTGCTGGTCGTGGAGCGTCTTTCGGAGGCGCGTCGGCTCGGGCACCAGGTGCTGGCGGTGGTGCGGGGCAGTGCGGTGAACCAGGACGGCGGCAGCAACGGTCTGACGGCACCGAACGGGCCTTCGCAGCAGCGCGTCATCCGTGACGCGCTGGCCAGTGCGCGGCTGACCACCGCCGACGTCGACGCCGTGGAGGCGCACGGCACCGGCACCGCACTCGGCGACCCGATCGAGGCGCAGGCGCTGCTCGCCACGTATGGCCAGGGGCGGGACGCGGATCAGCCGTTGTGGCTGGGCTCCGTCAAGTCGAACATCGGGCACACGCAGGCGGCCGCCGGTGTCGCGGGCATCATCAAGATGGTGCAGGCCATGCGGCACGGCGTCATGCCGCGCACGCTCCACGCCGACACGCCCTCCCACCACGTCGATTGGGAGTCCGGGCAGGTCAGGCTGCTCACCGAGAACCAGGAGTGGCCGGAGCTCGACCGCCCGCGCCGCTCCGGTGTGTCGTCCTTCGGTATCGGCGGGACGAACGCGCACGTGATCCTGGAATCGGTCCCGGTCGAGGAGGTCGAGGAGGTCGAGGAGACAGCGCCGACCGAGTCTCCCGCTTCGGTGGTGCCGTGGGTGTTGTCGGCGCGGAGTGAGGCGGCGCTGGCGGAGCAGGCGGGGCGGCTGCTGGCCCGGCTCGGTGAGGGTGAGCCGCAGCTGCCCGGCCTGCGGGATGTGGGCTTCACCTTGGCGCGTGGGCGTGCAGGGTTGGAGCACCGGGCGGTTGTGCTCGGGAGTGACATTCACGAACTGACGGCCGGTCTGGGTGAGTTGGCGGCCGGGCGTGAGGCTTCTGGGGTTGTCTCCGGGCGTGCGGCGGCGGGTGCCGCTGACGGTGGTGCGGTGTTCGTGTTCCCGGGGCAGGGCTCGCAGTGGGTCGGGATGGCCCGCGAACTCCTTGAGTTTTCGCCGGTGTTCGCGTCGCGGATGGCGGAGTGCGGTGCGGCGTTGGAGCCGTTCGTGGACGGCTGGTCCCTGCTGGACGTAGTCCGCGAGGGCGATGAGGAGCTGCTGCGTCGGGTTGATGTGGTGCAGCCGGTGCTGTTTGCGGTGATGGTGTCGCTGGCGGAGTTGTGGCGTTCGCTGGGGGTGCGGCCCGCTGCTGTCGTTGGTCATTCGCAGGGTGAGATCGCTGCGGCTTGTGTTGCGGGTGCGTTGTCGTTGGGTGATGCGGCGCGTGTGGTGGCGTTGCGGTCGCGGGCGATTGTTCGGCTGGCGGGCAAGGGCGGGATGGTGTCTGTCCTGGCGCCGGAGGCGCAGGTTGTGGGCAGGTTGACCGCCGGGTTGCAGGTGGCTGTGGTCAA
>NZ_JBFAHP010000028.1:0-118663 GCF_040654255.1 Streptomyces sp. NPDC050732 | reverse complement strand
TTGTTTTTTTGTTCTTTGTGCTTGATCGCGTGTGGGGGGGGGGGGGGCCCCCCCCCGGTGTCCGCCGCGGAGCGGCGGGTCAGTACACCCCCCAAGACCCCCCGGTCAGAAAAACGTGCGGACGTAGGACCCGACCGCCCCGTCCCCCTCCACCACCGGAATCAGCTGCCACTTGTCGAACACCGTGCACGGGTGCGACAGGCCCATGCCGACCCAGTCGCCCACGGCGAGCTCCGCCTCCGGCGAGGTGCGCAGCCACCCGTGCTGGTCGGAGAGGCCGGTGACGGTGACCCCGGTCGCGGGGCGCTCCACGCCGTCCCGGCGGACGACCTGCGCCACGGGCAGGTCCAGGTCGTACGCCGCGTCCCGCTTGCCCGCGTTGATGAACGCCTGCTCCGCGGAGGGCCGCGACACGACCTGCGCCCAGAGCCGGAAGGCGGGCTCCAGCGCACCCTCCTCCGGGACGCGGTTGAAGGGCGTGAGATGCCGGTAGTGGCCGTCGTCGTGGGAGACGTACGCGCCGGAGCGAAGCAACTTCAGGACGGGCAGCGACAGTTCGGGGACCTCCGCGAAGACCGACGCCACCGCGTCGAACCACGCGCTGCCGCCCGCGCTGACCACGACCTCCGGCAGGTCCGCGAACCGCCCCGCCTTGTCGAGGCCGACGAGGAGTGCGACGAGGCGGCGCAGCCACGCCGTGACGTTCCCGGTCGACGCCTCCGGCACCTCGCCCTCGTACCCGGCGACGCCCACGAGCCGCAGCGTGTCCGCGGCGGCGACGGCGTTGGCGATGTCGAAGCACTCGGCCTCGGTCCGCACACCCGTGCGCGCCCCGTCGCCCGCGGCCAGCTCGATGACCACGTCGACCGGGCGGCTCGCGCCCGCCTCGCCGAGCGCGGCGTGCATCAGTTCGACGCCGCGTACGGAGTCGACGTAACAGATGAAGCGGAAGGAGGGGTCGGAGTCCAGCTCGCCCGCCAGCCACCGCAGCGCGGCCGCGTCGACGAGTTCGTTCGCGAGGAAGATCCGTGAGGTGCCGAACGCCCTTGCCACGCGCACCTGGTGGGGCACGGCGAGCGTGATCCCCCACGCCCCGCGCTCCAGCTGCCGGGCGAAGAGCTGCGGGGCCATCGACGTCTTGCCGTGCGGCGCGAAGGCGAGGCCGTGGCGCTCTGCGTACGTCTCCATGAGGGCGAGGTTGTGCTCAAGGCGCTCGGCGGAGAGCGCGAGGACCGGGGTGGTGAAGCCGCCGGTGAAGAGGTTCCTGCGCTGGGCCGCGAGCTCGCCGACGGTGAGGCCCGCCGCGTCCGGCGGCAGCCCCTTGAAGCGGTGGTCGACCCGCTCGTCCGCGAGCGCGGCGAGCCGGGCGGCGGCTGAATCGGCGGGACGTTCGACGGCGTCGTCGGCGGCCATGGGCGCCTCCTCCAGAGGTGCGTTGCAGCATGTGCAACAGTCATTGCGTATGTCGCTGACTGCTGTCTAACATCCGAGCCAACGCCGGGTCAACGGATCCGGAGAGTCGGTTGAGGGGCTGGAAGATCGTGACCGCAGAGGAAGCCGCACGGCCCGCCGAGGGGACGACCGCCCACGCGGCGGTGGACGTCGTCGCGCTCGGCGAGTCCATGGTCACCTTCCTGCCCGCACGCCCCGGGCGCCTCGCCGACGTGCCCTCCTTCGACCGCGGGATCGGCGGCGCCGAGTCCAACGTCCTGTGCGCGCTCGCCGCCGCCGGGCACACGACGCGCTGGGTCAGCCGCGTCGGCACCGACGGCTTCGGCGACCACCTCGTCGAGACGATCGCCCGCTACGGAGTCGACACCTCCGCTGTGGCCCGCGACCCGCACCGCCCCACCGGCATCTACTTCCGCACCGCCGACGACCGCGACACCGACACCCACGAGGTCGTCTACTACCGCGCGGGCTCCGCCGCCTCCGCCATGTCACCGGCCTCCATCGACGAGGACGCCCTCACCGCGGCCCGCATCCTGCACCTGTCGGGCATCACACCCGCGCTCTCCGCCGACTGCCTGGGCCTCGTACGCCACCTCTGTGCCCGGCGCGCCGACCGCGGCCCGCTCGTCTCCTTCGACGTCAACCACCGCCCGGGACTGTGGAAGGGCGCCCCCGAAGGGCCAGCGGTCCTGCTCGATCTCGCCCGCGGCGCCGACCTCGTCTTCGTCGGCGAGGACGAGGCCGCGACGGCCTGGGGCGTGACCGGGGGCCCTGACGCGGTCCGCGCCGCCCTGCCCGAGCCCGCCACCCTCGTCGTCAAACAGGGCAGCCGCGGCGCGACCGTCTTCCGGCACGGCGAGGACCCCGTCTTCCAGGCCGCCCTGCGCGTCGACGTCGTCGCGCCGGTCGGCGCCGGGGACGCCTTCGCCGCCGGATTCCTCTCCGCCACCCTGCGCGGGCTGCCCGCCGCACACCGCCTGCGCCACGGCCACCTGATGGCCGCCGCCGCGCTCACCGTCCCCGGCGACCTCGCACCTCCCCCCGCCCGCGCACACGCCGACCGCCTCGCCGACCTGGACGACGCCGCCTGGGGGACACTTCGTCTCGGCCCCGGCTGGACCGATCACGCCCCGGACGAAACCGAGGCCGACGAGGAGGTACGTACCCCATGAGCCAGACCGTCGACCGCGCGCTCTCGATCCTGCCGCTGCTCGCCGAGGGCCCCGCCGACCTGGGCCAGGTCGCCGACCGGCTCGGGGTCCACAAGTCCACGGCGCTCCGGCTCCTGCGCACCCTCCACGAACACGGTCTCGTCTTCCGCCAGACCGACCAGCGCTACCGCCTCGGCGCGCGCCTCTTCGCGCTCGCCCAGGAGGCCGTCGAGAACCTCGACGTGCGCGAGATCGCCCACCCCCACCTCCTCGCCCTCAACGAGAAGTGCGGCCACACGGTCCACCTCGCCGTGTACGAGGACGGGGAGGTCCTCTACATCGACAAGGTCGAGAGCCGCTATCCGGTGCGGATGTACTCCCGCATCGGCAAGCCGGTGGCCATCACCGTCGCCGCCGTGGCGAAGCTGCTGCTCTCCGACTTCCCGGAGGCCGAGCGCCGCGCGATCGCGGAGAAGCTCGACTACCCCACCTACACGTCCCGTTCGACACCCAACGCCGCTGCCTTTCTCCGGGAGCTGGACAAGGTGCGCGAACAGGGCTGGGCCACCGACCTCGGTGGCCACGAGGAGTCCATCAACTGCATCGGGGCCCCCATCCGCGGTGCGGACGGGCGTGTCGTCGCCGCCATGTCGGTCTCCGCGCCGAACGTCGTCGTCACCGCCGAAGAACTCCTCACCCTCCTCCCGCTGGTGCGCCGCACGGCGGACGCCATCAGCCGGGAGTACTCCGGCGCCGCGCCCGATGCGAAAACCGTCCCTCTCAAGGAAGCCTGATCAGCGAATGACCGAGAAGACCGCACTCACCCCGGCCACCCACACCACCCCGCCCGCGAAGTTCTCCCACGGCGTGAAGAAGGGCAACATCCTTCAGGTCGCCGGCCAGGTCGGCTTCCTCCCCGCCGAGGAGGGCAAGGCCCCCACCCCCGCGGGCCCGACCCTGCGCGAGCAGACCCTCCAGACCTTCGCCAACGTCAAGGCGATCCTCGAAGAGGGCGGCGCCACCTGGGACGACGTGATGATGATGCGCGTCTACCTCACGGATGTGGACCACTTCGCGGAGATGAACGAGATCTACAACGCGTACTTCGAGGAGCAGGGCCTGAAGGCCCCCGCCTCTGCCCGTACCACGGTCTACGTCGGGCTCCCGGCGGGCCTGCTCATCGAGATCGACGCGCTCGCCGTCCTGAGCTGACCCACATCACCACCCCGCAAGCCGTACGTCGTCACGGCACGGCGCCTCACCCGCACGAGGCGCCGTGCCGCGATCCCCCCTGCTCCGAAAGCCCCATGCACTTACGAGGTCAACGATGTCCCCGTCCCACACCGCCGTGCTCGCGGCCGCCCCCGCCGCCGAGGCGCCACCTCACACCGGCGGTCTCCTCGCCCTGATCGACGGCACGGCGGGCCTGCTCACCGTCGCCGCGCTCGGCATCCTGCTCCTGCTCTTCCTGATCATCAAGGTCAGGCTGCAGCCCTTCGTGGCGCTCCTCGCGGTCTCCATAGCCGTCGGCCTCGCGGCCGGCCTCTCCGTCACCGAACTCTTCGGCACGGTCCAGAAGTCCGACGCCGTCTCGGTCATCGAGTCGGGCATGGGCGGCATCCTCGGCCATGTGGCGATCATCATCGGCCTCGGCACGATGCTCGGCGCGATCCTCGAAGTCTCCGGCGGCGCCGAGGTCCTTGCCTCCCGCCTCCTCGGGCTCTTCGGCGAGAAGCGCGCCCCCCTGGCCATGGGCCTGACGGGCCTGATCTTCGGCATCCCCGTCTTCTTCGACGTCGGCATCTTCGTCCTCGCGCCGATCGTCTACGCCGCCGCCAAGCGCAGCGGCAAGTCGATCCTCCTCTACTGCCTCCCCCTGCTCGCGGGTCTCTCCATGACCCACGCGTTCCTGCCCCCGCACCCCGGCCCGGTGGCCGCCGCCGGTCTGCTGAAGGTGGACCTCGGCTGGGTCATCCTGATGGGCATCGTCTGCGGCATCCCCGCCGTCCTCGCCGCCTGGGTGTTCTCCGCGTGGGTCGGCAAGCGCATCTTCGTGCCCGTTCCGCAGGACATGGTCGAGGCCGCCGAGGAAGCGAAGGCGGCGGTCGTCGCCGAGCAGCGTGCGGCAGGTGTGGAGCCGCGCGAGAAGCCGGTGCCGCTGGGCATCGTCTTCGCGATCATCGGAACGCCCCTGTTCCTGATCCTCCTCGCGACCTTCTCCTCGATCGCCTTCGATCCCTCGACGTTCCGCTCGGTCATCGAGTTCTTCGGCAGCCCGTTCGTGGCCCTGACGATCGCCCTGCTCATGGCGTACTACCTGCTGGGCATCCGGCGAGGCTGGTCCCGCAAGTCCCTCGAAACGGTGTCGACTTCGTCCCTCAAGCCGGTCGGCAACATCCTGCTCGTGGTCGGCGCCGGCGGGATCTTCGGCGCGGTCCTCAAGGCGAGCGGCGTCGCCGGGGCCCTCTCGGACACCTTCCAGGACGTGGGCCTGCCCATCATCGTCCTGGCCTACCTGCTCTCCCTGGTGCTGCGCGTCGCCCAGGGCTCGGCGACGGTCGCGATCGTCACGACCGCCGGCATCGTCGCCCCCCTCCTCGCCGAGGGCGACCACTCCCAGGCCTTCGTCGCCCTGGTCATCATGGCGATCTCGGCGGGCTCCATCTTCGCCTCGCACGTCAACGACGGCGGCTTCTGGATGGTCGCGAAGTACTTCGGCATCAGCGAACGGGACACGCTGAAGACGTGGACCGTACTGGAGTCGGTGCTGTCGGTGGCGGGGTTCGCGGTGGCGGCTCTGGTGAGCCTGTTCGTGTAGCGCGTACGTGGATGGGGGGAGGCGTCCGGCAGTGCTGCCGGGCGCCCCCCATTGTTCGCGGTGCTCGCTAGAGGAGGTGGTCGGCCTTGCCGGCTTTGATGTCGTGGATGAGGGTGAGGAGGGCTTCGCGGGTGTCGGTGAGGTAGTGGTCCTCTTGGCCGGCGATGGTGATGTAGGCGTTGCCGGTGGCGTCGGTGCCTATGCGGAAGCAGGAGTTTCCCTCGCCGCAGAAGGGGTCTTCCCAGTTGATGTCGGGCATCGGAACGTCTCCTCAGAGTTGGCCTGCTCGGACTTCTTCAGCAGGTGTTCGAGTTGGGCGCGCGCCACATCCCGGCCGCCGAACTGCATGCGCAGAGCGGCCTCGTGGACGAGGGCTACGAACTCGGGTGGGCTGTCCCCTTCCAGGACCTGCTGACGCTCCACGCGATGAGCGAGGCGCAGGGCGACCTCGTGCGGTGGAAGTTCCGGGATCACGACACGGAACAGCGCCAGCGCATGGTCCGAGGTCTGGAGCAGGCCGGGGATGTGCACGGTGTATGCGGCACGCATGCGTACGGCGTAGAACTCCAACTCCGCGATGTCCAGCAGGGCTTGAGGGAGCGATTCGCGGTACTTGTCCCACCAGCCTCGTTGGCCCGGCTGGGCCATGTCCGCCAGTGCGTCGACGTACATCTTGTCCCGGCACTCGCAGCCGCTCAGGGGCGGTGTTGGGGTGCGGCGGGACCGCTGGTTGGGGGGCGTATTGGCCGTTCGGGGGGGCGTGCGGCATACGCATTCGCAACTTTCCCAAAGTAGGTCCCCGGGCGGCGGCCTCTCCCTCCCGGCCTCGCCCTTTCGGCCTGGCGACGCATTGCATGTGAATGGGGGCGCGCGGCCTCCCGGTTCACTACTTTTCCAAAGTAGGTGCCCGGCTGCCGGGCTGGACGGGTGGCGGGCGCTGGGTTGTGCCGGCGCATCGTTCGTGAGGGCCGCCGCCCACGTTGGGCCGGTCCGCACCCGGCAGCGAAAGCCGATGACCCATCCCAGCGATCCCGTCGGCCCCACCCCTGGCCGTCCGGGTCAAAGTCTGCGTGCGGTGGAGGGGCGGCAGTCAAGGGTGGAGCGAAGCGGAATCGGCGGAGCCGACGCGCAGCGCAGCGGAGTGCCCTTTACTGGCGGCCCGGAGGCGCCACACTCCGCAAAAAACCGGGCGGCCCCGGTGCCCGCCAACGACACCGGCCCACCGAAGTCTCCGGGGACTCCGGTGGGCCGTAAGTGTCAGGCCGTGCAGTACTGCTGTTCCTTGCCGATTGAGCGGTACATGCAGTCCGAGTTCTCCAGGAGTTGCAGGACCGCGTCGCGGTTGCGGGACGTCTCCCGCTCGATCACCTCGTCGGGCGGGTAGAAACCGCCGCCGCCGGCGGACGACGGATACATCTCGAAGGTGTAGCTGAAGATCTTCTGGCTGCCCCACAGCCAGTCGTTGATCGACCCGTCCGTGATGTAGAGGTCGCTGGACTGCTGGGGCGTGTAGCCGTTGCTCGCGGCCATCTTCCGGCCGACGGTGGCGTGCGCGTCACGGTCGTCCTGGGTGAGGCCGGGGCCCGTGTCGCTGTACGTGTAGCCGTACGGCCACAGGACCAGTTCGCTGTACGTGTGGAAGTCGATGGACGCCCTGATCTGCTGCTTGCCTCCGACGACACGGCTGCGGACGAAGTTGGAGACGACCTTCACCTCGGGGGCGGACTCGGCGCTCGGGCCGCGGTACGTCTCGGAACCCGTGCTGCCCGAGGAGCCGCCGCAGCAGCCCCAGCGGTAGGCCCAGTTGCGGTTCATGTCGGTGCCGACGTTCGACGAACCGGCGTTCGGCTGACGGTTCTTGCGCCAGCTGCGGTAGGAGCCGGTCGCGATGTCGTACTCGCCGCCGTCCGGGTTCAGGTCCGGCACGATCCAGATCTCGCGCTCGTCGACCATCTTCTTGACCCGGGCGTCGGTGGCGTAGTCGTCGCCCAGTTCGCGCAGCAGGTAGAGGGCCATCTCCACCGTCAGGTGCTCGCGCGCGTGCTGGTGGTGGGTGAAGAGGACCTCGGGCTCGGCCTCGTCGGTGCCGACGTTGTCGCTGATCTTGATGGCGACGATGTCCCGGCCCTGGTAGGACTTGCCGATGACCCGCTTGCTCATGAGGTTCGGGTGGGCCGCGACGCGCTGGTCGATCGCCGCGGTCATCTCCGCGTAGTTGTGGTAGCGCGAGTCGGCGGGCGGGAAGTCCTTGGCCTCCACCGGATTGCCGTTCGTCCGCTTCGGGGGCCCGGCCAGCGGCTTCAGCTCGTAGCCGGCCTTCCGGAGCGCCGCGGCCTCGGCGGCGTCCGCCGAGACGACCACCGCGTGGGCGTCGGCCTCGTCGATCGAGACGCCGGTGCGGGCGAGCGCGGTGCGCGCGGCGCGGTCGTCGCGCAGCGGGATCTCGTACTGGCGTGTTTCCTCGTCCGCGGCGGTCGCCGCGGAGCGCGGGGCCCGGTCGGCGTCGCCCGACGAGGCGTTGGCGGTGAGGGGGGCCGCGAGGGTGAGGGCGAGCAGGGCCGCGAGGGCGGCGGATCTCCTGCCGCGTATGCGGAGTCGCATGAAGTCTCCTCAGGGGTGGGGGGGTTGTTCAGTGCGACGTGCGGGGCACTACGTCGGGGTACGACGTGCGATGCGACGTGCGAATGCGTCGTGCGAATGTGACGTACGGGTGCGTCGTGTGAATGCGTCGTGCCGCATGGCGTGCGGGGCGACGCGCGGGCCCATCGTGCGCGCGTGGCATGGCCCCGTCAACGCTGTCTTTGGCCAATCCGTGCGGGGGCGCGCGCCCCGGGCGCGAAACCGGAGAGGGCTCGGCCCCCCGACGACCCCTTGTGCCCCGGCCGTCCATGCGCTTTCTTGATCGCATGGCTGAAACCACAGGCAGCGCCACCGGCACGGGCGACGCGGCACCGCGGCCGCGCAAGTCGAGCTGGAAGTACATCGGCCCCGGCATCGTCGTCGCGGCGACCGGCGTCGGCGCGGGCGACCTCGTAGCGACCCTGATCGCGGGCAGCAACTTCGGCTACACGCTGCTGTGGGCCGCCGTCCTCGGCTGCGTCGTCAAGATTTCGCTCGCCGAGGCGGCGGGGCGCTGGCACCTGGCCACCGGACGCACCCTCTTCGACGGCTGGGCGAGCCTCGGCCGCTGGACGACGTGGTTCTTCGTCGTCTACGTCGTGATCTGGGGGTACGTCTACGGCGCCGCCGCCATGTCGTCGTCCGGGCTGCCGCTCCAGGCGCTCTTCCCCGACGTCATGGAGCTCAAGTGGTGGGGCATCCTCACCGGGCTCGTCGGCCTGGTCTTCGTCTGGTTCAACAAGTACGCCGTCTTCGAGAAGGTCATGACGGTGCTCGTCGGCATCATGTTCGTCGTCACCGTCTACCTCGCCGTCCGCGTCACCCCGCACCTCGGTGACGCCTTCGCGGGCCTGCTGCCCGTGCTGCCCGACGAGAAGGACTCGGTCCTCAACACGCTCGGCCTGATCGGCGGCGTCGGCGGTACCATCACCCTGGCCGCGTACGGCTACTGGGTCAACGCCAAGGGCTGGACCAACACCGGCTGGATGAAGGTGATGCGGCTCGACAACCGCGTCGCGTACATCACCACCGGCATCTTCGTCGTCTCCATGCTCTTCGTCGGCGCCGAGCTCCTGCACTCGGCGAACGTGGCGATCGCGAGCGGCGACAAGGGACTCGTCCAGCTCTCCGACATCCTGGAGAAGGAGTACGGCGACGCCACCGCCAAGCTGTTCCTCGTCGGCTTCTTCGCCACGTCGTTCACCTCGCTGATCGGCGTGTGGCACGGCGTGAGCCTGATGTTCGCGGACTTCGTGGAGCGCTACCGCAAGCAGCGCGTCGGCGCCGGGAGCCAGGCGCTGACCGGCGAGGAGGTGGCGTCCGGCACCCACGAGAAGTCCGTGCCGTTCCGCGCGTACCTGCTGTGGCTGACGTTCCCGCCGATGATCCTGCTCTTCCAGGGGCAGCCGTTCCGCCTCATCATCATCTACGGCGTCCTGGGCGCGGCCTTCATGCCCTTCCTCGCCCTCACCCTGGTCTGGCTCCTCAACTCCGCGCGCACCCCGCGGGAGTGGCGCAACGGCTGGCTCAGCAACGGCATGCTGACCATCGCGGGACTGCTCTTCCTGGTGCTGTGCGTCAAGCAGATCACCGACCAGGACTGGAGCAGCTTCTTCTAACTCATGAACAGTGGGAAGTTGGGTGTTGAGGCACCCATGACGTGGATATGGTGCTGAGGCAGGAGTGCACGAGGACCGGGGGTGTACGCGTTGCCGACCGCCATAGCCGTCACCGGACCCGACCTCGTGCTGCCGTCACCCGACCGGCACACCCCGTCGGCCGCCGTCCTCCAGTCGGCCGTGCAGTCCCCGCGCACGTACTCGCTCGATCAGGCGCTCACCGAGATGCACACCCTCATCGAGCACCACGGGTACGTGATCGCCCTCTGCCCGTCCTCCGCGCCCGCCTCCGTCGCCCAGCGCCTGCACGCGGTCCGCTCGGTCCTTGAGAGCGACCGCATCGCCGTCGTCCGCTCCGACCTGCCACCGCTCGGGCTCGCCGTACTCGCCCTCCAGTTACGGCAGTTGTCCATCTGCGACTTCAGCCCCGGCGTCCTGGCCTCCGCCGCCCGCCTCCTCTCCCACTACATCCACGCGGGCGCCCTGCTCGGCTCCGTCACCCGGCTCGACCGGGTCCCCGTCACCCTCCAGTCGCACGCCAAGTCGTGGGTCCCCGGCACCCAGTTCGCCGTCCTCGCCACGCCGCGGCCCGAGCTGGTGAAGGTCTCGGGCGGCGACGAGGCGCACCTGCCGGGACCCGGATTCGGTACGCGGATGCTCTACGCCACGGGCAAGCTGGCGCCCGGCTGGGTGACCGGCACGCTCGCCCCCGCCTGGCAGTCCCAGGAGGTCACCGAGGCCCGGCTGCCCGGTGAGTCCGCGCGCTGGTGGGCCACCGGCAGACTCGTCGAGTTCGCCGCCGCCATCCCCGACATCTCCGTCCTCTACCAACTGGTGTCGTCCGTCCGCCGCGACGACTGCCACTGGTGCGGGCTCGAACTCATCGGCGACCGCTGCGCGTTCTGCGCCGCCCCGCTGCCCCCGCCCTCCGAACGCCCCTCGCAGCGCACCCTCGCGCACGGCGTCACCGCCCTGCCGCGCGGCGCGACCTAGGCCAGGACCGACCGACCCAGCACCTCGTACGCGACCGACGACCGCACGTGCGCCACCCCGCTCACTGTCCGTAGCCAACCGCATTCGATCGAGGTAGTCCGGCCCATGAACTCTCGCCAGCGCCGCGGTGTCATCCTGCTGATCCTGTCGGTCCTGTGCGCGATCGGCGCGTTCGCGGGGGTCCTCTCGGTGATCCGCGACGCCAACTCGAAGGTCGGCCCCGAGGTGCCCGCGTACAAGCTCAAAGAGGACATCGCGCCCTACAAGGAACTGACCGCCGACCAGTTCGAGAAGGTCGAGATGCCCGAGCGGTGGCTGTCCGACAACGCGGTCACGGACCTGGGCCGGATCCGCGGCAAGATCGCCGTCACCCAGCTGCGGAAGGGCTCGCTGCTCCAGTCCGACATGATCGTCGGCCGTCCCGAACTCGGCCCGGGCCAGCAGGAGATCGCCATCATGATCGACGCGGCGACCGGCGTCGCCGGCAAGATCACACCGGGTTCGAAGGTCAACATCTACGCCACCTTCAAGGGCGAGACCGACAAGGCGAAGGACCAGTCCAAAGTCATCGTGGAGGGCGCCAAGGTGCTCGACGTCGGCAAGCTCACCCCGCTCGAACCCGACCAGGACGACCGCACGCGCCGCAGGGCCACGGAGGCGGTGCCGATCACCTTCGCCCTCGGCACGGCGGACGCGCAGCGCGTCGCGTACGCCGAGTCGTTCGCCACGCACGTCCGGCTCGCCCTCGTCGGCGCGGGCGGCGACGCGACGGTCCCGCCGCGTGACCGGACGTACACCCTCGACGAGGACAAGTAGGAGGTCTCGGATGACCACTCGGATCCTCCCGGCCGTCGGCGACATCGACGCGGCCCGCGCGCTGTCCATCCTCACCGGTCAGCTGCCCGACACCGAACCCGCGCCGCCCGTCACCGACTCCACGGCGCTGCTCGACACCCTCGCGCGGCTCGCCGCCGAGTCCGTCGATGAGCTGCCCGAGGTCGTCCTCGTCCACGAGCGGATCGGGCCTGTCCCGGCCCTCGACCTGATCCGGGACCTCGTCCTGCGCTTCCCGGCGGTCGGTGTCGTCCTGATCACCGCCGACACCAGCCCCGGACTCCTCACCGCCGCCATGGACTCCGGGGCGCGCGGCATCGTCGGCCTCCCCCTCGCCTACGACGCCCTCGCCGAACGCGTCCAGGCCGCCGCCTCCTGGTCCACGGGCATGCGGCGCCACCTCGGCAACGGCAGCGGCGGCCTGGAGGTGTACGCGGGCGCCGGACCGGGGACCGGCACCGTCGTCGCGGTCAGCGGAGCCAAGGGCGGCGTCGGGACCACCGTGACGGCCGTCCAGCTCGCCCTCGCCACCGCCGCCTCCGGCCGCTCCGTCGCCCTCCTCGACCTCGACCTCCAGTCCGGGGACGTCGCCTCCTACCTCGACGTGCAGTTCCGGCGCTCCATCGCCGACCTCGCCGCCATCTCCGACATCACGCCCCGCGTCCTCCAGGACGCCGTCTACACCCACGAGACCGGCATCGGCCTCCTTCTCGCCCCCGCCGACGGCGAGCGCGGCGAGGAGGTCACCGACCGCGTCGCCCGCCAGACCATCGGCGCCCTCCGCGCCCGCTACGACGTCGTGGTCGTCGACTGCGGCGCCTACGTCACCGGGGCGAACGCCACCGCCGTCGAACTCGCCGACCAGGCACTGCTGCTCGTCACCCCCGACGTCGTCGCCGTCCGCGCCGCCAAGCGCATGGTGCGCCTCTGGGACCGCCTCCAGATCCGCAAGGCCGAGGAGACCGTCACCGTCGTCAACCGGTACGGCAAGGGCACCGACATCCAGCCCTCCCTCGTCGAACGCGTCACCGGCACCCGGACGGCCCGCTCCACCGTGCCCGCCGGCTTCAAGGAACTGCAGGCCGCCGTCGACGCGGGCCGCATGCAGGACCTCGACAGCCGCTCCTCGGTGAAACAGGCACTGTGGGGCCTCGCGGGCGAACTGGGCCTGGTCGAGGCGGACCCGCCGGCCGGCGGCGGCAAACGCGCGCTGTCCCTGCGCAGAAAGGCGGCGGGCGGCGACCGGGGCGCGGTCACCCTCGAATTCGCCGGGATGTTCCCCCTGCTGCTCGCGGTCATGGCGATCCTCTGGCAGTGCGCGCTGTACGGCTACACGTACTCCCTCGCCGGGAACGCGGCGGACGAGGCGGCGCGGGCCGCCACGGCGGCGTACGCGGCGGGGGAGGGCGCGGCAGGCGCCTGCGACGCCGCGGCCCGCGAACACCTCCCCGACGCCTGGCAGGACGCGTCGGTGGAGTGCACGGACGCGGGCACGGTCTGGAAGGCCCGCGTCTCGGTGGACGTACCCGTGTTCTTCCCGGGCTTCGACGCCGGATGGCGCGTGGACGGAAAGGCAGGCGCGGCGAAGGAGGGGGAGGACGGGTGAAACGGCCGCGCAGGTGGGACGACCGGGGCGTATCCATGCTGGAGTTCGCCGGATTCCTGCCCATCCTCCTGATCATCGGCCTCGCCGCGATCCAGCTCGGCCTCGTCGGCTACGCCGCCAACCAGGCCGGCTCCGGCGCCCGCGCTGCGGCCCGCGCGGCCTCGCAGGGCGACTCGGGGGAGGCGGCCGGGGCGGCGGCCATGGACGGGGGCCTGACCTCCTCCATCGGCGTCAGCCAGGGCGGTACGACCACGACGGCCACCGTGGAGGTCCAGGTCCCGACGCTGCTCCCCTTCGTGGACACGGACTGGAGCGTCACCAAGGAGGCCACGATGCCGAACGACGACGACGCCGACTGAACCCGCGTACAGCTGACCGAGCCCGAACCCACGTACGGCAGAACGAGGTTGAAGGACGACATGAGCCTGCGCGACCGCGTGGCCCCCACCCGCCAGACCGAGCCGAGCCGCGACGACGGCCTCGTCGCCGTCTACCGCTCCAAGCTCCTGGAGGAGATCGACCTCGCCGAGATGTCGTCGCTCGCGGCGGCGGACCGCCGCGTCCGCCTGGAGCGCGTCCTCGGCCACATCATCAGCCGCGAGGGCCCCGTCCTCTCCACCTCCGAGCGCGCCCAGCTGATCCGCCGCGTCGTCGACGAGGCTCTCGGACTCGGCGTCCTTGAACCGCTCCTCGCCGACACCTCCATCACGGAGATCATGGTGAACGGCCCCGACTCGATCTTCGTCGAGCGCGCCGGGCGGGTGGAGCAGCTCCCCCTCCGCTTCGCCTCCAACGAGCAGCTGATGCAGACCATCGAACGCATCGTCTCGACGGTCAACCGCCGCGTGGACGAGTCGAACCCCATGGTCGACGCCCGTCTGCCCACCGGCGAGCGCGTCAACGTGATCATCCCGCCGCTCGCCCTGACCGGCGCCACCCTCACGATCCGCCGCTTCCCGCGCGCGTACACGCTCCCCGAACTCATCGGCCTCGGATCGCTCGACGAGCACATGCTGATGCTGCTCGCCGCGTTCGTGCGGGCCCGCTTCAACCTCATCGTCAGCGGCGGCACCGGAACCGGCAAGACCACACTCCTCAACGCCCTGTCCGGGCTGATCCCCGCCCACGAGCGCATCATCACCATCGAGGACTCGGCGGAGCTCCAGCTCCAGCAGGAGCACGTGATCCGCCTCGAATCCCGGCCGCCCAACGTCGAGGGCAAGGGCCACATCACCATCCGCGACCTCGTCCGCAACAGCCTCCGCATGCGCCCCGACCGCATCATCGTCGGCGAGGTCCGCGGCGGCGAGACCCTCGACATGCTCCAGGCGATGTCGACAGGACACGACGGCTCGCTCGCCACCGTCCACGCCAACACGGCGGAGGACGCCCTCATGCGCCTCCAGACCCTCGGCTCCATGTCGGAGGTCCAGATCCCCTTCGAGGCCCTGAAGGACCAGATCAACTCGGCCGTCGACGTCGTCATCCAGCTCGCCCGGCACGGCGACGGCTCCCGCAAGGTCGCCGAGATCGTGCTGCTCGTCTCGCGCGGACGCCAGCAGTTCCGCATCGTGCCGGTCACCCGCTTCGTGCCGTACCCGCTCGGCGCCGACCGGACCGTCCACGGTCACTTCGAACACCTGCCGCTGCCGCGCGAGATCGCCGACAAGCTGTACGTCGCGAACGAACCGGTGCCGCCGGCGTTCGGCGTGGCGGAGGCCATCGACGTACTGGACGCAAGGGACGCGATCGGATGAACGACCCCGCCCTCCTCGCCCTGGGCGCCACGATCCTGACCGGCACGCTCGCGGTCGCGGGCGTCCACACGTACGCGTCGGGCCGCGCCCAGCGCCAGGCCCTGGTCGACCGGCTCGCGCTCGGCCCCGGCACGGGGGACGGCGGCCCGCACGGCCGCGCCCGCCGCTTCGCCGCCGTCGACCGCAGGCTGCGCCGCACCCGCCTTGGCCGGTCGATCCACCTGCGCCTGTCCTCGACGGGACTCGACCTGACGGCCGGCGAATTCTTCACCTACGTCGTCGCGGTCGTCGCCGCCCTCTGGCTGATCGCGGCGGCGACCCTGGCCCCGTTCTTCGGCCCGATCGCCGGCGTCGTGGCCATATGGGGAGCGACCGCCTTCCTCAACTGGCAACGCCAGAAACGCATCGAGGCGTTCATCAACCAGCTCCCGGACGTGGCCCGCATCCTGGCCAACGCGACGGCGGCGGGCCTGGCCCTGCGCACGTCCCTGGCGATGGCGGCGGAGGAACTGGAAGCACCGGCGGGCGAGGAACTCTCCCACGTGGCAGACCAGTTGACGCTGGGCCGCTCCATCGACGACACGCTCGGCGAACTCGCGGAACGCCTCCCGTCCCGCGAGCTGATCGTCCTGGTCACCACCCTCGTCCTCTCCAACAAGGCGGGCGGCACGGTGGTCAACTCCCTGCGCAACCTCACGCAGACCCTGGAGGACAGGAAAGAGACGCGGCGCGAGGTCCGCACGATGCTGTCGGAGGTCCACGCGACGGCGTTCACGGTCCCGCTGCTCGGCCTGGGCTCCCTGCTCCTCATCAACTCCTCGAACGAGGGAGCGCTGGCGCGCGTGACCGGCTCACCCCTGGGCCAGACGCTGATCCTGATCTCACTGGGCCTGTACGGCGTCGGGTTCTTCGTGATCAGACGCCTGGGAAAAATCGAAGTGTAGGACAGGCCTGGAGAGGTCTAGGAGGGGAGATACGTTGCTGGGCTTGCTGTTGGCGGCCGCGATGGGACTCGCCGTGGCCGGCGTCTGCCAGGGCGTCCGCATGTACCGCGCGGACGCCAAGCTGCCCTCCGACCTGGCCGTGGCCCTGGAGGTCGGCGCGACCCGCGTCTCGGCTGCGGGCTCGGCGGTGGACCGCCTGGGCATGCGCTTCGCGCCCCTGGTCCTGCGCGCCATGGGCCCGAAACGGGTCGACGCCAAGCGCCGCAGGATCGACATGGCGGGCAACCCGGGCGGCCTGACGATAGACCGCTACGCGGCGCGGCGGGCGGTCTACGGCGTCTTCGGCCTCGTCCTCGGCCTGGTGTTCTTCGCGAACGGCTCGCCGCTCTTCGGCCTGCTCACCCTCGTCTTCGGGGCGGTCGCGGCGGACGCGCTGATCTGGCAGGCGATCCGCGAACGCCGCGAGGTCATCGACCGCACCCTCCCCGACTTCCTCGACGTCCTCGCGGTCGTCGTCTCGGCGGGCCTCGGCTTCCGCCAGGCACTGGACCGGGTGGCGGAGCGGTACGAGGGGCCGTGGGCGGACGAACTGCGCATCACGCTCCGCCAGATGGACATGGGCGTCAGCCGCCGCCAGGCCTTCGACGAACTGCGCCGCCGCAACGCGTCCGAGCAGGTGGCCCAGTTCGTCTCCGCCCTCCAGCAGGGCGAGGAACTGGGCTCCCCGATCGCGGACACGCTGATCCAGATCGCGACGGACATGCGCCGCACGGACGCGCAGAACTCCCGCCGCAGGGCGGCGAAGACGATCCCCAAGGCGACGATGGTCACGCTGGTCTTCATGCTCCCGGCCACGATGATCCTGATCGCCTCGGGAATGTTCCTCGGTTCGGGTTCCGACTTCGGTTCGATTCTGGGGCGTTGAGGATGCGTGGGGGTGCGGTGGGTGCGGTGGGTGCGGTGCGGATTTCGGAAACATCGACTTCGCGAAAGCTCTTCGCGGCTGCAACTCGATGTGGGACAATCGGATCCGAGTTCACGGTTCGCGGGATTCGCGGGAGGGGACTTCGTGCATGGTGATCTCACCGAGGGGGAAGAGAACCCGCCAACTTGCGGGCCGGGCACCCCGGATACCGCATGCGTCGCGCAGAGTTGCTGCCGACGCACGCCGTGTGGCGTACGTTGCCTCTGACCACAAAGGGCGCGGTATCGGGTGGGAGAGAAGGGTCCGTCGTGCTGAAGGAACGCGTGCTCAATGTCTGGGTCTACTGGACGGTTTCCGTGGCGTCCCGGGTTCGGGGGAGGGAGCGGGATGCGGGGGCGGGGTTTGTGGAGTATGCGGGGCTGATGATTCTTATTGCGGGGATCTTCGTCCTGATCGACGGCTTGGGCCTCGACGGCCAGATCTCCGGCGCCATTCAGGACGCCGTCTCGGACGTGGTCGGCGGCTGAGGCACTGCCTCGGCCACGATGACAGAGGGCAGACGCTCCCCATCTACATCTGGTTGACGGGGATTCTGCTCTTTGTTGCTCTCGCGTTCTTTGCCTTCGCTCAGGCCGCATCCGCGCGAAACGGCGCGCAAACTGCCGCAGACGCCTCTGCCTTGGCGGCAGCCCAGGACGCCCGGGACGAACTCATGGACGGGCTCGGGCTGTCCATCGGTGAGGGTGACGACTGGCTGGACTGGCTGGCAGGCGACAAGCCCATGGGGGGCGGAGCCCAGGGCGCGGCGGAGGCACTGGCTGCCGACAACGACGCGACCGTCCTCGTCTCGCCCGTCGAAGTGAACGGATACCCGGGCTTCCGCGCGGAGATCGAGACCCTGTACACCGTCGGCGATTCGATCATCCCGGGTACAGAATCCAAGCATGCGAAGGCCGACGCCACCGCGATCATCAAACCGCGCTGCGACCTCACCCCGTCGTCGGACCCCGAGAAGGCCGTGGAGTTCGAGTGCGACGGTGGGGAATCCTTCGAAATCGATCCGGACGACTTCGAACTGGACGATCTCCCGGACGGTTCCGTGCTGTTCTCCGTCCAGCTGGCCGAGTGACAAGCGATCGACGAGAGAAGGAAGCCGTAGCGATGAATAGTCGGCGTACCTCGATGACCCGCAGGGCAATGACCGCTGTGGCGATCACGACTGGGCTGGTCTTCACGGTGGCCGGCTGCGGCGGTGGAGACGGTGAAGGTGACGGTGACAAGTCGGAGAAAAAGTCCTCTCCCACATCATCTGCCCAGCAGAGCGGGGGCGATGAGGAGAATGACAAGGGTGACGATGAGGCCCCCGCGACGGACGAGGTGTTGGCCGAAGTCAAGGGCGAGGAGAGCATCACGCTGACAGTCACGTCCGCTGTGCGTGACGAGGGAGGCTTCGTGACGGTCTCCGGAAAAGTGACGAACAATGGCGGCAGGTTCTGGGCGGCCGCCAACTGGCGCGGCGAAGAGCGGGAGCTGAACAAGAACGGCTCGTCCGTGGCAGGGGCGAGTCTGATCGACAACGAGGGCAAGAAGAAGTACCTCGTACTCCGGGACACGCAAGGCCGCTGCCTGTGCACCAAATTCACAGGCGGCGTAAAGCCGAGCCAGACAGCCGACTGGTACGCCCAATTCCCCGCCCCGCCCGAAGGAACCACCAACGTCACCTTCCAGGTGGGCGCCATGCCCCCCGCGCCCATCGAGATCTCCGAGGGCGAGTGACCCATGACCCGCCACCTCCGCCGCACCGCCGGCACCGCGGGCACCGCCACCCTCACCGCGCTGGCCCTGCTGCTCGGCCCCGCACCGAGCTGGGCCGACGACGACCCCCCCGCTCCCCCCGGCAGCACCACCACCTCCCCACCCCCCCAAGTCGACTCCAACAGTCCGGGGCTGAAGCTCGGTGACGGGGCCACGCTCGCGCCTGCCAAGGTGTTGGACATCAAGTCCGTCGTCGAGGATCTCGGCGGTGAGGAGCGGCGCGAGGACACCAACACGGACGTGAAGTTCGCGCTGCAGGCGGAGGTCCTGTTCCCCAAGGACAGCGCGAAGCTGAACCCGGACGCGAGCGCCCGGATCAAGGCCATCGCGGAGGAGGCCGAGGCACAGAAGGCCACGGACGTAAGGGTGTTCGGCTTCACGGACAACCTCGGGTCCTACGGCCACGGCAAGAAGCTCTCCCGTGAGCGCGCGGAAGCCGTCCACGACGAGCTGTCGAGCCACCTCGGCCCCGAGGTCACCTACTCCGTGCGCGGTTACAGCGAGGACTACCCCATCGCGGACAACGGCTCGGAGGAGGGTCGCAAGAAGAACCGCCGCGTCGAGGTCTCGTTCCCGCGCGGCGCGACAGAGGCGGACGTCCGGCCGGGCCGGTAAATGTCAGGATTGGCCCATGAGCGGCAGCAGCAGCGACAACAACAGCCCGGGCTCCGGGGCCACGGGCGCCCACGCCAGGGAACGCCCCTTCGACGACCTCCTCGCCGAAGCCGAGGCCGCACCCACCGAAGGGTGGGACTTCTCCTGGTTCGAGGGGCGGGCCACCGAGGCGCGGCCCTCGTGGCGGTACGCCGAGGCGATGGCGCGGCGGCTCGCGGAAGCCCAAGCGAGCCTCGACATCCAGACCGGCGGCGGCGAGGTGCTGGCCTCCGCCGCCACCCTGCCGCCCCTCGCCGTCGCCACGGAGGGCTGGCCCGCGAACGTCGCCAAGGCCACCGCCCTGCTGCACCCGCGCGGCGTCGCCGTCGTCGCCTCGCCCGAGGACGCGCCGCTGCCGTTCGCGGACGGGGCGTTCGACCTCGTCACCAGCCGGCACCCGGTCAAGGCCCACTTCGACGAGATCGCCCGCGTGCTGCGCCCCGGCGGCGCGTACTTCGCCCAGCACGTCGGGCCCGCCAGCGTCTTCGAGGTCGTGGAGTACTTCCTCGGGCCGCAGTCGGAGGAAGTCAGGAACGGCCGGCATCCCGACCTTGAGCGTGCCGAGGCCGAGGCGGCGGGCCTGGAGGTCGTCGACCTGCGGGCGGAGCGGCTGCGGATGGAGTTCCACGACGTCGGCGCGGTCGTCCACTTCCTGCGCAAGGTGGTGTGGATGGTCCCCGGCTTCACCGTGGCGGAGTACCGCCCGCGACTGCGCGAGCTGCACGACCGCATCCGGGCGGAGGGCCCCTTCGTGGCCCACAGCACGCGGCACCTCTTCGACCTCCGCAAGCCGGTACTGTCGACTGTCGATCGGTAAGTGAGCGTGCGGAGCAGAGGAGTTGGCCGTGCCGAAGGACAGTAAGCCGTACGCCTGCGGGCTCGACGCCGCGGTGGACGTCGTCGGCGGCAAGTGGAAGCCCATGATCCTGTGGGCGCTGCACTCGGGCAGGACGCTGCGCTTCGGCGAGCTTCGGCGGCATATCGCCGGTGTCAGCGAGAAGATGCTGATCCAGCAGCTGCGCGAGCTGGAGTCCGACGGCATCGTGCACCGCGAGGTCTACCGCGAGGTGCCGCCGAAAGTCGAGTACTCGCTGACCGGACTCGGCGAGTCCCTCAACGCGGCGCTGCTTCCCCTGGGGTTGTGGGGTGACGAGCACATGCAGCAGGTGATCGCGAACAAGGCGGGAGCCGGCAGCGCGTCGGATAGTGCGGCTTAGGCCCGCAATTGGGGCGGATCGCCGCAGGGTGCGCTCATGTCGCACTTCGGGACGTACGCACCGTAATGGAAGTCGTGATTCCGCATCGTTATCGATACTGGCTCGATCCGCCCCTGAACGTCGCGTAAGTTCAGACCAAGGCTAATTCGCGTGAGCAAACTCGCGCGGGCGGTGCCGCGCGGTGGAGGGGGCCGCGCGGCACCGCGAGCCGTCACCCGGCGCCGTCTCCCGCACCGCGCACGACGATCCGCGCACCCCGGCGTACGCCCCACCGGGCCATCGCCCCGGCCGCCGCCTCGATCACGTGCCGGGCCCGCGGCCGCGGCACTCCGATCCGGCCCGGCCGCATCGTCCGGACGGACAGCACACGCCACTCACGGTCGAGATACGCCACATCAATGGCGAACCGCATCCGCAGTGTGTGCACGCCGCTCGCCGGCGTCAGCAGGAGCGCCCCCTCCACGCCCGTGCGCCCGAGCAGCCCCCGGCGCCGCGCCCGCGCCGAGTCGGCGATCTCCAGCGGGATCTCCGCCGAAATCGCCGCCGGAGTCCCCGGCGGGACCTCCGGCGGGGGAGCCGAGACCGTCATCGTCGCCATGCCCGTGAAATTAGCGGTTCGGCGCTCCGGGGCGTCAAGCGCGTGAAGCTCGCGGGGGTCCCCCTCTCGGAGTACCGCCACGCCCGGCCGAAATACGCCCCCGAACCCGGGATTCCGCCGGTAGAACGGGATCGCGCAGTCGTCGGCCGGTCTCGGAGAGTAGTTGTTTCCCGTCGATGCACCCAGCAGCACTTACGAAGGGTTATGGTGGAAACCCCCCCTCGGGCCGGTCCGTCTCCCCCCCCACGGACCGGCCCGTTTTTTTGTGCACTTTTCCGTGCCACGGCGCGGCCGGTGCGCACGGCGCCGCGAAGACGAAGATCGACATCCCGTTATCGTCAGGTACATGTCGAACCAATTCCCCCCACCGCCCGCTCCCCGGCCCGACCCGCAGCCCGGCCTGCCCACCTACAACGGCCCGGCTCAGGACCCCGCCCACGCGTACGGCCCCGGATACGGCACCGGCTACGGTCCCGCACACGGACACGGCTACGGGTACGGACCGGGATACGGGCCCGGCCCGATGGCCCCGCAGAGCATGCCGGGTGTCGTCCGCGCCGCGCAGATCGTCATCTGGGTCCTCGGCGGGCTCACCGTCATCGGCAGCATCCTGCTGATCGCCCTCTCCGACCCGGAGACCGGAGGCGCCGCCCTCGGCGTGAACATCTGCCTCCTGGTCGCGGCCGGCCTGGCCTTCCGGTTCAACACCGCGGGCAACGGCATACGCGTCACGTGCATCGTCCTGATGAGCGTGCAGATCCTCTTCGGACTCGGCGGCGCGGCCGCCGGCAACCCGGGCGGCCTGCTGCCGCTGCTCGGCTCGATCGCCACGGTCATCCTGCTCTCGCAGGGCGCCGCCGGCGCGTGGTTCAAGCGCCCGCGCGCCTGACCGCGCGCCAGTCGTGAACGGAGCCCCGGGCCGGAACGGCCCGGGGCTCCACCACATCCACCCGCCGGGTCAGCCCCGGCCGGCCCAGATGTTCGTGCCGGGCGTCGACACCGCGAACGTGTCGATCGCGGTCAGTTCGGCGTCCGTCAGCTTCGGGCCGGCGAGCGCCGCCACGTTCTCCTCCAGCTGCTTGACGCTGGAGGCGCCGATCAGCGCGGACGTCATCCGCTCGTCGCGCAGCACCCAGTTGAGGGCGAGCTGCGCGAGGGACTGACCGCGGCCGGCCGCGATGTCGTTCAGGCCGTTGAGCCGGCGTACGACCTCGTCGCTCAGGAGCTCCGGGTCGAGAGACTTGCCCTGCGTCGCGCGCGAACCCTCCGGGATGCCCTTCAGATACTTGTTCGTGAGCAGGCCCTGGGCGAGCGGCACGAAGGAGATGCAGCCCATGCCGGCCGCCTCCAGCGTGTCGAGGAGACCGTCCTCCTCGGTCCAGCGGTTGATCATGGAGTACGACGGCTGGTGGATGAGCGCCGGGACACCCATCTCCCGCAGCAGCCGCGCCGCTTCGGCCGTCTGCTCGCTGTTGTACGAGGAGACGCCCACGTAGAGCGCCTTGCCCTGCTGGACGGCCGAGGCGAGGGCGCCCATCGTCTCTTCCAGCGGGGTGTCCGGGTCGAAGCGGTGCGAGTAGAAGATGTCGACGTAGTCGAGGCCCATGCGCGAGAGCGACGCGTCCAGGGACGACAGGAGGTACTTGCGGCTGCCCCACTCGCCGTACGGGCCGGGGTGCATGAGGTAGCCGGCCTTGGTCGAGACGATCAGCTCGTCGCGGTACGGGGCGAAGTCCTGTGCGAAGACCTTGCCGAAGTTGAGCTCCGCCGAACCGGGCGGCGGACCGTAGTTGTTCGCCAGGTCGAAGTGCGTGACGCCCAGGTCGAAGGCGCGGCGCAGGATCGCGCGCTGCGTTTCGAGGGCCTTGTCGTCACCGAAGTTGTGCCAGAGGCCGAGCGAGACGGCGGGCAGCTTCAGACCGCTGCGGCCCGTGCGCCGGTACTCCATCGAGTCGTAGCGGTCCGGTGCCGCGCGATACGTAGACGTGTCGTTCATGGGCACGAAACTACTTCAGCGGCCCGCGCCCCGACTGTGGAGGGACGCTGGAGCGGCGGTAGGGTGTCGCCCTCGGGGTTGCTCTGGGCGCGCCCCTTGAGGACCGCCATCTGCTGGAGGCTGACACACGTGAACCTGCGCGACCTGGTGTACGGACTTTACGCACGCCGGGTGGAAGGCCGCCTCGACCACGACCAGGTCCCCAAGCACATCGGGGTCATCCTGGACGGCAACCGCCGCTGGGCGAAGGCGGCGGGCGGGACCACCGCACAGGGCCACCAGGCGGGCGCACACAAGATCGAGGAGTTCCTCGGCTGGTGCGCCGAGACGGACGTCGAAGTCGTCACGCTGTGGATGCTCTCGACGGACAACTTCGACCGGCCCGACGACGAGCTCAAGCCGCTCCTCGGCATCATCGAGGCCACGGTCCGCTCGCTCGTCGCGGACGGCCGCTGGCGTGTGCACCACGTCGGCGCACTCGACCTGCTGCCGGCCCACACCCAGACGGTCATGAAGGAAGCCGAAGAGGCGACCCACCACAACAAGGGAATACTGGTCAACGTCGCCGTCGGCTACGGCGGCCGCCAGGAGATCGCCGACGCCGTCCGCTCGCTGCTCCTGGAGAACGCGGCCAACGGCGCGAGCCTGGAGGACGTCGCGGAGAGCGTCGACATCGACCAGATCTCCAAGCACCTCTACACCAGCGGCCAGCCGGACCCCGACCTGGTGATCCGTACGAGCGGCGAACAGCGGCTCTCCGGATTCATGCTCTGGCAGTCCGCTCACTCGGAGTACTACTTCTGCGAAGTCTTCTGGCCGGCCTTCCGCAAGGTCGACTTCCTGCGTGCGCTGCGTGATTACGCCGCGCGCCACCGCCGTTACGGCGGCTGACCCGATCCGCCCCTGAGGTCGGGGTAACCGGGAGTTAACCAACGCGTCGTCATATGCCCTGGCATGGCTGCGCTTGTTCGAGGGAATAAGCCTTCCAGGTCGACGTCCGTGCAGTATCCGAAAGGGACGTCGTATCTCAGCGGACGGCATCGGGCCGTCCGCCCGGGAGGCCCTTTGCACCAGGACGACCGTGTGCGCGACACGGGCGACGTGGAGGGCCGGCGCTCGGCCCACGCATCGTGGCCCGTGCCCGGTCCAGAACCCTCCCGTCGCTCCCCGACCTCATCCGAGGGGGTACGTCCTTCCGTGGTGACCAGCACAAAGCGCCGCATGCCCGACAGGCGCACCTATGTTCTCGACACCAGCGTCCTGCTGGCCGACCCGAACGCCCTGATCCGCTTCGACGAGCACGAAGTAGTGCTGCCCGTCGTCGTGGTGACGGAGCTGGAGGCCAAGCGGCACCATCCGGAGCTCGGCTACTTCGCCCGGCAGGCGCTGCGCCTGCTGGACGACTTCCGCATCCGGCACGGCCGCCTGGACGCCCCGATCCCGATCGGGGACCTGGGCGGCTCGCTGCGCGTCGAGCTCAACCACTCCGATCCCGGCGTGCTCCCGGCCGGCTACCGGTTGGGGGACAACGACTCTCGGATTCTCGCCGTAGCACGCAACCTCCAGGCCGAGGGGTACGACGTCACCGTCGTCTCCAAGGACCTCCCGCTCAGGATCAAGGCCTCGTCGGTGGGGCTGCTCGCCGAGGAGTACCGCGCCGAGCTCGCCATCACGGACTCCGGCTGGACCGGCATGTCCGAACTGACCCTCTCCGGAGAGCAGGTGGACCTCCTCTTCGAGGAGGACCAGCTGTACGTCCCCGAGGCGGCCGACCTGCCCGTCCACACGGGCCTCACCATCCAGTCGGAGAAGGGCAAGGCCCTCGGCCGCGTCACGGCCGAGGGCAATGTCCGGCTCGTCCGCGGCGACCGGGAGGCGTTCGGCCTCAAGGGGCGGAGCGCCGAGCAGCGGGTCGCGCTCGACCTGCTCCTCGACCCGGCCGTCGGGATCGTCTCGATGGGCGGCCGCGCGGGCACCGGCAAGTCGGCGCTCGCGCTCTGCGCGGGCCTGGAGGCCGTCCTGGAGCGCAGGCAGCACCAGAAGGTGATGGTCTTCCGGCCGTTGTACGCGGTGGGCGGGCAAGAGCTCGGCTATCTGCCCGGCACCGAGGCCGAGAAGATGGGCCCCTGGGCGCAGGCGGTCTTCGACACGCTCGGCTCGGTGGCGGGGAAAGAGGTCATCGAGGAGGTGACGGCGCGCGGGATGCTCGAAGTGCTGCCGCTCACCCACATCCGCGGCCGGTCGCTGCACGACGCGTTCGTGATCGTGGACGAGGCCCAGTCCCTGGAGCGGAACGTCCTGTTGACCGTCCTGTCCCGGATCGGGGCGAACTCCCGTGTCGTACTGACCCATGACGTGGCCCAGCGCGACAACCTCCGCGTGGGGCGGTACGACGGAGTGGTCGCCGTCGTCGAGAAGCTGAAGGGCCATCCGCTCTTCGCCCACGTCACGCTCACGCGCTCGGAGCGTTCGCAGATCGCGGCCCTGGTGACCGAAATGCTGGAGGACAGCCACATCTGACGCGGTATGCACGGTGGTTGGCGCCGTCCGGCGAAGCGAGCGAGCCTAGCCGGGCGGCGTCTTCGCGTGTGCCTGTTTCCGTAAAACTCCTGGGGCAAACGGGGTGTGAGCTTTCCCACGCAACGGAGAATTGCCTTGCGGCGTCGAGCTGGGGCAGAGTCTCAGTCCTGTCAGGCCCCGCATGCGACACACGTGTACCCCCAGCGGTACGAGACAACAGAACTTCATAGTGACCGTCGCATGCCGCCCGAGCACCACGCGGCGCTCCCCGCACGGGAGTTGTCCACCGGGTCCGTGCCTCCCGTGACCGATCGCAAGCGGAGGCCAGCGCCAGGGGCACGATTGCGTCCGCGAGGTCACCTATGCGGGCGATGCTGGAAGGAAACCGTGTGAGCCGGATTTCGGTCCGGGGATTCGCCGTGGCTTCGGCCACCGCGGTCACCACCGTCGGCGCTGTCGTGGGTGTCGCCTCGGGCGACACCCAGCCCTCGAACACGAATGACATCGAGGCAGCGGCAAGCGACGCGACGCTCCTCGCAGACATACCCGCGGGTCAGCAGGCCCAGGTCCAGACCGCGTCCCTGACGCAGCAGGCCGACGCGCAGGCCATGGCCGCCGACACCGCCGCGAAGAAGACCGCAGCGGAGGAGGCCCGCAAGCAGGCCGCCGCCTCGGCGATCGAGAAGCAGAAGGCCGCGGAGAAGGCCGAGAAGGCGGAGGCGGACCGGAAGGCCGCCGAGAAGAAGGAGCGTGAGGAGAAGGCCGAGTCCAAGGCCAGCCGCTCCTCCGCCCGCGACGCCTCCAGCTTCACGCCCCAGAGCTCTTACACGGTCGCTCAGGTCCAGGCGATGGCACGGCAGATGGTCCCCGGCGACCAGTTCCAGTGCTTCAGCAACATCGTCAACCACGAGTCCACGTGGAACTACAAGGCGCAGAACGCCTCTTCGGGTGCCTACGGCCTCGTCCAGGCGCTGCCCGGTTCCAAGATGGCCTCGGCGGGCGCCGACTGGCAGACCAATCCGGCCACGCAGATCAAGTGGGGCCTGAACTACATGAACGACCGCTACGGAAGCCCGTGCGGCGCCTGGAGCTTCTGGCAGGCCAACAACTGGTACTAGGCCCCGCAGCAACGGCCGTACCGCGCTCAACCTCTGGAGACCCCTCACCGTCCTACGGTGGGGGGTTTCTCCCGTGTACGGTCGGTGCGGACAACTCCAGGGAGGAGTGGTGGGGAAAGACGGGGGAAGAGGACGGATCATGTCGCGAGTGCCAGGATGGTTCGACCGGCTCGGCGCCGGACTGAGCGGAGTGGGCGAGCGGTTGAACGAGCGGCGCGAGAAGAACGCCGACCGGGACACCGACCCGGAGACCGGCGAGCCGGGTGACGTCGTCACCGGCGAGCACGAACAGGAGTACGTGCCCCCGCCGCCCGACTACGCGCCCGCCGTGGCCCCCAGACCCGATCCCGCGGCGGCCGTGCCGTGGGGGATGCGGGTCGCCGCCGAGGCCGGCTGGCGCCTCCTCGTCCTCGCGGGCACGCTCTGGGTCCTGATGAAGGTCATCAGCGCGGTACAGCTGGTGGTGCTCGCCTTCGTGGCGGCCCTGCTGATCACCGCGCTGCTGCAGCCCACGGTGGGCCGGCTGAGGAATCTCGGGCTGCCGCGCGGTCTCGCGACCGCGGTCACCGCGATCCTCGGCTTCGTCATCATGGGCCTGGTCGGCTGGTTCGTGGTCTGGCAGGTCATGGAGAACGCCGACGAACTGTCGCGGCAGGTCCAGGACGGCATCGAGGACCTGCGCAAGTGGCTGCTCAACAGCCCCTTCCACGTGACCGAGGACCAGATCAACGACATCGCCAAGAGCCTGCGCGACGCGGTCGGCGCCAACACGGAGGAGCTCACCTCCGCGGGCCTCGAAGGCGTCACGGTCATCGTCGAGACGCTGACCGGCATCCTGCTCGCGATGTTCTCGACGCTCTTCCTGCTCTACGACGGCAAGCGCATCTGGCAGTGGTTCCTGAAGCTGGTGCCCGCCCAGGCGCGCCCCGGCATCGCGGGCGCGGGACCGCGGGCCTGGCGCACCCTCACCGCCTACGTGCGCGGCACGGTGATAGTGGCCATGATCGACGCCATCTTCATCGGCCTCGGCATCTACTTCCTCGGGGTGCCGATGGCGGTGCCGCTCGCCGTCATCATCTTCCTGGCCTCGTTCGTGCCGCTGGTCGGCGCCGTGGTCTCCGGTGCGCTCGCGGTGGTCGTCGCGCTGGTCACGCAGGGCGTGTTCACGGCCGTGATGGCGCTGGCCGTGGTCCTCGCCGTGCAGCAGATCGAGGGGCACATCCTGCAGCCGTTCATCCTCGGCCGCGCGGTGCGGGTGCATCCGCTGGCGGTGATCCTCTCGGTCGCCGCGGGCGGCATGGTCGCCGGGATCGGCGGGGCGGTCGTGGCGGTGCCGCTGGTGGCCGTCACGAACACGGTCGTCGGCTATCTGCGGGCGTACTCCCGTGAGGCGGCCCTCAAGCAGGCGCCGCAGCCGCGGGGGGCGACGGCGACGGACGCCGCCGCGGCGGAGCCGCCGCAGAAGTGACCCGTACATACGAGTGAGCCGTACATACGGAAGCGGGGCCCGGAACCATAGGTTCCGGGCCCCGCTTCCGCATGGGGTTACGCGAGGTGCGCCTCGGAGTCCAGCGTGACGCCCACGGCCTGGATCACCGCGGCGATCTTGAAGGCCTCCTGGATCGTCTCGCGGTCGACACCGGCCTTGCGCAGGACCTGCTCGTGCGAGTCCAGGCACTGGCCGCAGCCGTTGATCGCGGAGACCGCGAGGGACCACAGCTCGAAGTCGACCTTCTCCACGCCCGGGTTGCCGATGACGTTCATCCGCAGACCGGCGCGCATCGTCCCGTACTCCGGGTCGGAGAGCAGGTGACGCGTGCGGTAGAAGACGTTGTTCATCGCCATGATGGCGGCGGCCGACTTGGCGGCCGTGTACGCCTCGGGGGAGAGGTTCGCCTTCGCCTCGGGCTCCAGCTCGCGCAGCACCTGCGGGGAGCGCGACGCGATGGCGCAGGCCAGCACGGTGCCCCACAGCTGCTGCTGCGGCAGGTCGCTGTTGCCGATGACCGAGCCGAGGTTCAGCTTCAGGTCCTTGGCGTAGTCCGGTACGGCGGACTTCAGTTCGTCGAGTGCCATGTCAGAGGCTCCTGTTCACTCGCCGGAGAGCAGCGCGACCGGGTCGAGGGTCTCGTCGCCCTTGCTCCAGTTGCAGGGGCAGAGCTCGTCGGTCTGCAGGGCGTCGAGGACCCGGAGGACCTCCTTGGGGTTACGGCCCACGGAACCGGCGGTCACCATCGTGAACTGGATCTCGTTGTTCTGGTCGACGATGAAGACGGCGCGCTGCGCGAAGCCGTCCTCGCCCTCGATGCCGAGGTCACGCATGAGCTCGTGCTTCGAGTCGGCCAGCATCGGGAAGGGCAGGTCCGTCAGGTCCGGGTGGTCCTTGCGCCAGGCGTGGTGCACGAACTCGGAGTCGCCGGAGAAGCCGAGGATCTGGGCGTCACGGTCGGCGAACTCGTCGTTCAGCTTGCCGAAGGCCGCGATCTCGGTCGGGCACACGAAGGTGAAGTCCTTGGGCCACGCGAAGACGATCTTCCACTTGCCCTCGTAGGTCTTGTGGTTGATCTGCTCGAACTCCTTGCCCTGCTCCAGCGAGACGCAGGCGGTCAGGTCGAACTCGGGGAACTTGTCACCGACAGTGAGCACACGTACTCCTTGCGCGAAGAGAGTCCCTTTTGGGGACTTTCCTGTGGGGTTGGACTGCTGTCGATGGTGGCACAGGGTGCATTGATTAGGGAAATAGCTAGAGTGGGTCGTGTTGATCGGAGGTAGCTATCAGTGCGAGCCATAAATAGGGGCAAGCAACCCAGTGGCAGACAGCCCAGCCTGGCGCAGCTCCGCGCCTTCGCCGCCGTGGCCGAGCATCTGCACTTCCGCGATGCCGCCGCGGCGATCGGCATGAGCCAGCCCGCGCTCTCCGGGGCCGTGGCGGCGCTGGAGGAGGCACTGGGTGTCCAGCTCCTGGAGCGGACCACGCGCAAGGTGCTCCTCTCGCCCGCCGGCGAGCGGCTCTCGCTGCGGGTCAAGGCCGTCCTCGGCGAGGTCGAGGCGCTCATGGAGGAGGCCGACGCGGTCAAGGCGCCGTTCACCGGGGCGCTGCGGCTCGGGGTGATCCCCACCGTGGCGCCGTACCTGCTGCCGACCGTGATCGGCCTGGTCCACGAGAAGTATCCGGACCTGGACCTCCAGGTGCACGAGGAGCAGACCTCCTCGCTCATCGAGGGGCTCACGGCTGGGCGCCTCGACCTGCTGCTGCTCGCGGTGCCGCTCGGGGTGCCCGGCGTCACGGAACTGCCGCTGTTCGACGAGGACTTCGTCCTCGTCACGCCCCTCGACCACTGGCTCGGCGGCCGTGAGGGCATTCCTCGCGAGGCGCTGAAGGAGCTGAACCTGCTGCTTCTGGACGAGGGCCACTGTCTGCGGGACCAGGCGCTCGACATCTGCCGGGAGGCGGGCCGCGCGGACGCGCCCGTCACCACGACCGCCGCCGGGCTGTCGACCCTTGTGCAGCTGGTCGCGGGCGGCCTCGGGGTGACGCTGTTGCCCCGCACGGCGGTGCGGGTCGAGACGACCCGCAGCAATCAGCTCCTCACCGGGTACTTCGCCGATCCCGCGCCCACGCGGAGGATCGCTCTCGCGATGCGGACGGGGGCGGCGCGGGCCGCCGAGTACGAGGAGTTGGCCGCCGCCTTGAAGGAGGCGGTACGGCCTCTTCCGGTGCGGGTGGTGTGATTCCGCGGGCCGGTGGGGGCTGGTCGCGCAGTTCCCCGCGCCCCTAGAAGCCCCCCCGCGCCCTTAGAGCCTCCCCGCGCCCCTCAGAGCCTCCCCCCCCCCGCTCCTCAGGGGCACCCCCCGGACGGGGGCTACTCCGTGCGCAAGCCGTCCGGGCGCATCATGCGGCGTAGGGGTGGGAGGCTCAGCAGGGTTACTGCTGCGACCATTGCTGCGCCCGCGCCCGTCAGGGGGACGAACGACCACCAGTCCGTGACGCTCTTGCCGATCATGCGGGTCATGACCACGCCGAGGCCGAGGCCGCCGGCGATGGCCAGGGCCAGGCCCAGGGCGACCGGGATCGCCGTCTGCCACAGCAGGGACCACGCCATCGACGAGCGGCGCGTGCCGAACGCGGTGAGGGCGGCCAGCAGACGCTTGCGCTCGCGGAGTTGCTCGATCAGCGACACCAGCATCGACGCGGCGATCAGCGCCATCGTGACGCTCGCGCCGATCTGCAGGCCGCGCGCGATGGACGCGTACTGCTTGTCGCGGTCGACCGCCTTGATCGAGTCGACGCCCAGGAAGGGGCTGATGCGGGCCGCCGCGTTGCGTACGTGCTCCTCGGCGTCCGGCGTCCTCGGGTCGAGCTTGACCCAGGAGGTCGTACTCGCGTCGTCCAGCATCTTGATGTCGACCGCACCGGTCGTGGCGAAGATGCCGTCGAACCTCGTGCCGGACGGGTTGGGCCGGGCCTTGACGGTGCGTGAGTCCTTCGGCAGCGTCCACAGGACCGGCTTCGCGTCCTTGTCGAAGTCGGGGTCGGGGCCGACGTTGACCGGCTTGCCGGGGCGTGCGGTCGTGTCGACCCAGTCGTTCTGCTCCCGGCTGCCCGTGTGCGAGACGAAGGTGTCGCCGTCCTTGCAGGAGCCGAGGTCGGCCAGCTCGCGCAGGGTCGCGCAGGTGCCGATGGTCAGCTCCGTGGTCGGCGTGATGCCGTTCTCCTTCTTGCCGCCGGGCCGGGTGACGTACGCCTGCACGGTGCCGATGACCTTCGTGACGCCCTCGGTCCCCGCGAAGTCGTCGATCATCCGCTGGGCGAGGGGGCCACTGCCGGTGCTGCTGCGGACCGTCAGCTGGGCGCGCGTCGGGTCCTGCCCGGTGAGCTGGTTGAACTCGTCGTGCATGGACGCGAACATCATCTGCAGCGCCACCGCACCGGCCACCGCGACGGTGATCCCGCTGACCGCGCGGGACGCCGTGCCCGACGTCAGCTGCAGTCTGCGGACGGCGAGCTGCCAGGGCACGGGACCGCCGCGCAGCCGCCCCACGACCGCCTCGACGAGCCAGGGAAGCAGCGCGCTGAGCCCGATCAGGGCGAGCGCCGAACCCACCGCGATCGCCGTGACGTTGACGGCGTCGTTGCCCATGTCGGCGTCGATGCGGCCGGAGAGAAGCAGGATGGCGATGCCGGCGGCCGGCAGGACCACCCGCCACCACAGGCGGCGCCTGCGCTGCTTGCCGCCCCTGACCACGCCGAGCGGCTCGATGGCGACCGACCGCAGCGAAATCAGCGTCACCAGGACCGCCGATACCGGCACGGCCACCGCGACCAGCGCCACCAGGCCGGGCGCGGGCACCATGTCGGACGGGTACGCGCTGACGTTCGTCAGGTCGACCACGCCCACGAGCTCCCGGAGGAGGAGGAAGAGGACGGCGCCGGCCGCGAGGCCGAGCAGCGCCCCGAACAGCGCCTCGCCCGCGGCGATCCTGCGCACCGAGCGGGCGCTCGCGCCGACGAGGCGCAGTGCGGCGAGCCGCCGGTCGCGCCGGTCGCCGCCGAACCGGACCGCGGTGCCGATGAAGATCGCCACGGGGGTGAGCAGGACGACGCAGATCAGCACGACGAGTGCCATCAGGAACGGGTCGAGGGGCAGGGAGTCGTCCTGGCCGAAGCGTGCGACGCGGTGGGCGCCCTGCGCGGAGGTGAGCGGGTCGGCCCCCACGTAGTAGTAGAGCTCCAGCGGTGACATGAGTCCCGCCTCGCCGATGGTGCCCACCTGGCGGTACTTGCCGAAACGCTCCGTGAGGAGTGCGTTCGCCGGGTCGTCGAGCAGGTCGCGCAGCGCGGGCGAGACGACCATCTCGCCGGGGGCGGGGATCCTGTCGAGGCCCGGCGGCAGCACCGGGTGGTCGCCGTCGGCCTGCAGGAACTTGCCGGTCGCGGTGCGTCCGTGGAACTCGGTGCCGGTGTCGCGCACCATGATCGTCGTATCGTCGGCCTTCAGCGGCTTGCCGTCCATCGCGGCGTACGGCGTGCGGGCGACCGCCCGGTCGTCACGGTTCTGCAGCATGTTCGGCACCGAGGCCGCGCCGAGCAGCAGGGCGACGCCGAGGCCGACGCCGACGGCGGTCAGGATCGTACGGATCCAGCCCTCGCGGCCGCCGCCCGCCGCGAACCGTATGCCCATGCCGAGGTCGCGGGCCCAGGCACTCATACGATCCGCTCCATGTCGCGGGAGCGGCCGTCGCGCACGATGATCTCGCGGTCGGAGTAGGCGGCGACGCGGGTCTCGTGGGTGACGAGGACGACGGCCGCGTTGGTGGAGCGGGCCGCGTCGGTCAGGAGTTCCATGACGCGTTCGCCGTTGAGCGAGTCGAGGGCGCCGGTCGGCTCGTCGGCGAAGATCACGCGTGGGCTGGTGGCGAGGGCGCGGGCCACGGCGACGCGCTGGCCCTGGCCGCCGGAGACCTCACCGGGCCGCTTGGCGGCGACGTCGTCGACCTCCAGGCGCTCCATCCAGGAGCGGGCGGTGGCCTCGGCCTCCTTGCGCTTCGCGCCGTTCAGCCGCAGCGGGAGCGCGACGTTCTCGACGCAGGTGAGCTCGGGGACGAGCTGTCCGAACTGGAAGACGAAGCCGAACTCGGTGCGGCGCAGCGCGCTCAGCTCGGCGTCCGAGAGCCCGGTCAGCGAGCGGCCGTTGTACGTGATGGAGCCCTCGTCGGGACGGACGATCCCGGCGAGGCAGTGCAGCAGGGTCGACTTTCCGGAGCCGGAGGGACCCATGACGGCGACGACCTCGCCGGGGTGGATGGAGAAGCCCGCGCCGTCGAGCGCGGTGGTCGGGCCGTACGCCTTGCGGAGTCCGTGGGCCGCGAGAAGGGAACCTGCGGGGGTCATGCGGAGCGCACCTCCTGGGCGAGCTTGCCGAGGCGCGCGGCGGTGAGCTCCAGCCAGCGCAGATCGGCTTCGAGGTGGAACAGCGCGTGGTCGCAGATCAGCTGGTCGGCGAGGTCGCCCTTGCGCTTGCGGTCGGTGAGGATGCGCATCAGGCGCAGGTGTTCGGCGCGCTGGACGTCGAGGAGTTCGGCGGCGTCGCGGTCGGTGAGGAGCGCGAGGACGACCTTGGTGTAGAGGGTCGACTGGAGGTAGGGCTCGGGCTTCTCCGGGGTGGCGAGCCACCGCTGGACATCGGTGATGCCGGCTTCGGTGATCGCGTACCGCTTGCGCTCGGGGCCGCCGCCCGCCTCTATCCCGTCGACCTCGACGAGACCGTTCTTCAGCAGCCGGGACATGGTCGAGTAGACCTGCCCGTAGTGCAGGGGCTTGTCGTGCCCGAACTTCTCGTCGAAGGCGCGCTTGAGGTCGTAGCCGTGCCGGGGGCCGGACTCCAGAAGTCCCAGAAGGGTGTGGCCAATGGACATGCCGAGCACTGTACACGGTGTGTATACGTGCGGTGTATACGCCCGGTGTAGAGATCGTATGTGCGAGGAGTGGGCAACCATCGGGGGCCCGCGAACGTCGGTTCCTAAGGGACAGGTGCTCATTGTCACGTCCGCAAAAGACCGGATCGGCAGGAGTTTGTCCCAGGGTGCGGTGTTAGCTTCATGAGCTGACTCGACGTACGCATGTTGACTAGACGGAAGCGGAGCACTCTCAGTCATGGGCCGAGCCGAAGAACGACAAGCGCGGCAGCGCGGTGCCCGCAGGGCAGCGCGCGGGCGCCCGTCCGGCGGGGGCAAGCCCAAGCGCACCGGCATACGCCGCTTCTTCACCTGGAAGAAGCTCCTCGGGACGTTCTTCGGGTTCTGCCTTCTCGGCATGCTCGGTTTCGTGATCCTGTACCTGGTCGTCGACATCCCCAAGGGCAACGCCGCCGCGCGGATGCAGAGCAACATCTACAAGTTCAGCAACGGCGAGGTCATCGCGCGCACCGGCGACGTGAACCGCGAGATCGTCGACCTGGACAAGGTGCCCGAGGGCGTCCAGAAGACCTTCATCGCCGCCGAGAACAAGTCCTTCTACAAGGACGAGGGCATCGACTTCAAGGGCACGGCGCGCGGCGTCCTCAACACGCTGACCGGCAAGGGCAAGCAGGGTGGCTCGACGATCACCCAGCAGTACGTGAAGAACTACTACCTCAGCCAGGACCAGACCGTCAGCCGCAAGCTGAAGGAACTGGTCATCTCGCTGAAGGTGGACCGCGAGAAGAGCAAGGACGACATCCTCGCGGGCTACATCAACACCAGCTACTACGGCCGCGACGCCTACGGTATCCAGGCCGCCGCCCGCGCCTACTACGGCGTCGACGCCAAGGACCTGGAGGTCGACCAGGGCGCCTACCTCGCCGCCCTGCTCCAGGCCCCCAGCCAGTACGACTGGGCGGCCGCGACGCCGACCGGCAAGAAGCTCGTCAAGCAGCGCTGGAACTACGTCCTCGACAACATGGTCGAGGAGGGCTGGCTGGACTCCGCCAAGCGTGACGCGATGAAGTTCCCCAAGCCCGACGAGCCCAAGGCGCCGCCCGGCCGCGAGGGACAGATCGGCTACCTCGTCGAGGAGGCCAAGCGGGAGGTCCTGCGCAACAGCGGCCTCAGCGAGGCCGAGTTCATGGCCGGCGGTTACACGGTCACGCTGAACATCGACCCCAAGAAGCAGAAGCAGCTCGAAGAGGCCGTCGACAGGAAGCTGAACGACCGGCTCGACCGCAAGAAGAACAAGGCGGACGCGCGGGTCCAGGCGGGCGCCGCGTCCGTCGACCCCAAGACGGGCAAGGTCCTCGCCATGTACGGCGGCGAGGACTACGTGAAGCACTACACGAACAACGCCACCCGCCGCGACTACCAGTCGGCCTCCACCTTCAAGCCGCTGATCCTCGCCGCGGCCCTGGAGGAGGGCGCGACGACGCAGGACGGCAAGCCGATCACGGCGGGCACCGTCTACGACGGCACCAGCGGGCGCCCGGTCAGGGGCAGCGAGGTCGGCTTCGCGCCGCCGAACGAGGACGGCGTCAACTACGGACCCGTCACCGTCCAGAAGGCGATGAACAAGTCCGTCAACTCCGTCTTCGCACAGATGGGTGTGGACGTGGGCATGCCCAAGGTCATGGAGACCGCCGGCAAGCTCGGCATGGACGTCAAGGGCCTGCCCGCCGTGCCCGCCCAGACCCTCGGCTCGATGGGCGCGAGCCCGCTGGAGATGGCCGGCGTCTACGCCACCCTCGACAACCACGGCAAGAAGGTCACCCCGGCCCTGGTCCGCTCCGTCGAGCACAAGGACCGCGCGGTCGACCTGCCGGACCCGATCGGGGAGCAGGTCGTCAAGCGCGGCACCGCCGACTCCGTCACCTCGGTCCTGACCGGCGTGGTCGACGACGGCACGGGCGGCGCGGTGCGCCACCCCGCGCAGGACGTGGCAGGCAAGACCGGTACCTCCGACGACAACAAGTCGGCCTGGTTCACCGGCTACACGCCGAAGCTGGTCACCTCCGTCGGCCTCTTCGGCGAGGGCGCGCCCGACACCAAGGAGAAGGGCCAGCAGGTGTCGATGAAGGGCGCCGGCGGCCGGGCACGCATCGACGGCGGCAGCTTCCCCGCCCAGATCTGGGCGGCGTACACCTTCGACGCCATGGGATCCCCCAGCTCCTTCGACCTCGACACGAACATGGGCGCGGCCATCGCCCCCGTCCCCGACCCGACGTCGAAGGCCCCGAAGGAGCCGTCGAGCACGCCGACCGAGCCCGAGGACGACGACGAGCCGACGAAGAAGCCGTCGAAGACGCCGAGCCCGTCGGAGTCGTCGACGACGCCGACGCCGACACCGACGCCGACCAAGACGACTCCGACGCCGACGGAGGAGCCGGACCCGTCGAGCTCCATCACGATCCCGGAGGATCCGGAGGACGGCCGTCCCGGCAGGGACTGACCCGCGTACACCTGCGTACGCCCGCGTGCACGAGAGGCGCCCCGGACCGATGCGGTCCGGGGTGCCTCTCGTATCTCCAGGCGTACGAGCCTCGTGGCTCAGTTCCGGTTCAGCTCGAACCAGACGACCTTGCCGGTGCTCAGCCGCGTGGCGCCCCAGCGCCGCGCCATCTTGTTGACCAGGTACAGACCGCGGCCGCCCTCGTCCGTGGCGCGCGCCTGGCGCAGCCGCGGCAGCTGCGGCACGTCGTCGCCGACCTCGCAGCGCAGCACGTCGGTGCGGAGCAGGCGCAGCGTGATCGGCCGCGACGCGTACCGCACGGCGTTCGTCACGACCTCGCTGACCAGCAGCTCCACCGAGTCGGTCAGCTCCTCAAGACCCCAGCGCACCAGGGCGCTGCGGGCCAGGCGGCGGGCGCGGGACGGCGTCGCGTTCTCCGGTTCGAGGAACCAGTACGCCACGTCGCTCGGCGCGATCCCGTCGAAGCGGGCGGCGAGCAGCGCGATGTCGTCGTCCCGGTCGCCAGGGCCGAGCATGTCGAGCACCTCGTCGCAGAGCGCCTCAAGGGGCGGCGGATGGTCCGGGCCCGTCAACTGGGCGGTGGCGGCGAGCCTTTCACGCAGCTGCTCTATGCCGGTCCACACGTCGCGCAGGCGGGACTCGACGAGCCCGTCCGTGTACAGGAGCAGGGTGGCGCCCGCGGGGGCGTCCAGCTCCACGGCCTCGAAGTCGACGCCGCCCACACCGATGGGGGCGCCCGGCGGCACCCGGAGCACCTCCGCGCGGCCGCCCAGGTGCAGCAGGACGGGCGGCGGATGGCCCGCGTTGGCGATGGTGATGCGGTGCGAGACCGGGTCGTACACCGCGTACAGGCAGGTGGCCATGCGGTCGGAGCCGAGCCGCTGGGCCTGCTCGTCCAGGTGGTGCAGGACCTCCTGGGGCGGCAGGTCGAGCCCGGCCAGGGTCTGCGCGGTCGTCCGCAGCTGGCCCATGATGGCCGCCGACGTCATGGAGTGCCCCATGACGTCACCCACGACCAGCGCGACGCGGCTGCCGGGCAGCGGGATCGCGTCGTACCAATCGCCACCGACCCGGGCCGTCTCGGCGGCCGGGAGATAGCGCGAGGCGAGCCGCACGCCGGTCGGGCGGGGCAGCGTCTCGGGCAGCATGGTGCGCTGCAGCTCGTCGGCGATGTACGCCTCGCGGCCGTACAGGACGGCCTTGTCGATGCCGAGCGCGCTGTGGGTGGCCAGCTGGGCGGCGACGAGCAGGTCGTCCGTCTCGAACGCGGGCCGGTCGGGGCGGCGCAGGAACACGGCCGCGCCGATCACCCGGCGGCGGCCCCGCAGCGGCGCGAGGATGCCCCGCTGACCGCCCGGCAGGGTGCGCCCCTCGCCGAGCAGTTCGGGCAGCGCGGCGCGGGCCGCCGCCGAGTCCGCGAAGACCGGGCGCACCCCGCGCAGCACCTCGGCGAGCGCGCCGCCCGGCCGCACCTCGCACAGCTCGGCGCTGCCCATCACGTCGGTGATGTCGGACTGGACGACCTGGAGCGCGGGCAGCGTCGTGCCGCCGCTCTCGGTGTCGGGGTCCTCGGCGCCCTCCTCGATGGAGCGCAGCCGGTCGGAGCGGCGCAGGCGCAGGACCAGCGGGCCCGTGGGCCGCTCGTCGCCGACGGGCAGCGGGTCGCGCAGATAGACCAGGATCGCGTCCGAGAACGTCGGCACCGTCGCCCGGCAGAGCCCCATCACGATCTCGTCGAGGTCGATGCCGCGCGCGATGCGCCGGGTCGCGGCGCCCACGAACCGCAGCCGGTCGCCGTCGCGCCGCATCGCCACCGGTCCTGAGCCCGGGGGCCTCGGCTGCCCGGAGCGCCGCTCCGCACCGTCCGGCGGGCCGAGGGGCCCGGCCGGCGCGTGCCCCGGCTGCGCCGGCACGCCGCCCTCGGGCGCGGGGCGCGGCCGGTGCGGGTCGGGCTCGGCGGCCGAGGGCTGGGAGTGCTCACCGGACGGCGGCACGTGGGCGCCCGAGGACGCGTCGCCTCCCGGGGGTTCGGGGGAACGCAGCAGCGCCCCGCGGGGATCCGCGGGGGCGGTCGGCCGGGCAGCTGGTGCCTTGCGACCCTCGTGGGGGGTGAGGTGCTCCGTCACGCGTTTCGAATCCGTCCGTCCGGGGCTGCGCGGGCGTGCGCGCCGTCCAGCGTTGCACGTTGCTCAGCCGCGTCGGCAGTGCAGGAAGATCTGGTGCTCGGGTGGTACGTCGGTGCTCGCGGGGGCGTACGAGTACGTGTCCTCGCCGGTGATCTCGAAGCCCGCGTCCCGCACGACCTGCCGCAGTTCGTCCCGCAGGTAACCCGATACCCGGATTGTGTGCCCCAGGAACGGAATCGCCGCGTCGTCCAGGTCGGCCTCGACCATGGACAGCTCCATCAGGCCTCCCGGCAGCAGCAGCCCGTGCAGCAGCCGCAGCGCCTCGGGGATCTCGGCGCGCGGCAGCATCAGGAGGGCGAAGAAGCACGCGACACCGTGGAACCGGCCGACGCCGCCCGGGCCCTCGGCCCGCAGGTCGGCGATGTCGAGTTGCCGGAACTCGGCTGCCGGGACGTTCTTTCCCGCCAGGTCCAGCATGCCCGCCGAGATGTCCGTGCCGAGCACCGAGTGGCCGGATTCGGCCAGCTGCCGGGCGGTCGGCAGACCGGTGCCGCAGCCCACGTCGAGGACGCGGGAGCCGGGCGGGAGCGCCGCGGCGAGCCGGCGGCCCGCGGCCAGCTGACCCTCCTTGTGCGGGAAGGCCCTGTCGTACTGCTGCCCGATGGCGTCAAAGGCCTCGGCCTGACCTCTGCGGTCCTCGCTCACGTTCTGCCGCCCCTCGATGACTTCCTGTCAGGCACCGCGCAGACCCACGGAGTTGCTGTTGCGCGCCCTTGCGGAGGACGATCCTACGTTTGAACCGCAGGGGCGCATCAAGGGTCTCACGACGAGACATGCGCGGGCGTACGGTCCCAGTCATCCGGAAGGGGCGGTACGACCCAGGACGGATCGGGGCGCCAGTGCTGCCAGCCGTCCGAAAACGGTGCCCCCCATTCGGCGATCACGTCGAGCGCGGCCCGGCCCGCCGCGCGTACCTCAGCGGCCTTTTCCGCGTCCATCAGGCCCACCCTGCGGGCCTGGGCGAACTCGTCCTCGTCGTGCCAGCGCCAGCTGCGGTCCGGGCGCACGGAGATGTCCAGAAAGTGATCCTCGGAGTCGACGCCGCCGGCCCACCGGGCGCGCGGCTCCTCCAGGTTCACGTACCAGTTCTTGAACCGCCATCCCGGGTCCCAGAACAGCCAGACCGACCAGGGGTCGCCGGGCCGCGCGAGTTTGAGGACGCCGGTGCCGAACCAGCGGTCCCTGCGGACGACGCGCGGCTTGGTGTAGCGGGTGGCGAGCGGCTCGCGGTGCAGGGGCGTCCCGTCGGCGATCACCGGCTTCACGCATTCGGTGCCGGGCGCCATCCACACGGCGAGCAGCTCGTCGGTGTCCCTGACGACGGTGACGGGGCGGCAGATGTGCACCCGATGGCCGGAGTTCTCCCGGTACCGCCACAGGATGTGGTCCCCGGGCGCCCACCGCACCACCCCGCCACCGGCCGCCGTCTTCCCGTCGAGGTCTGTCATGCACAGATACTAGACGCCGCCTCCACCGGGGGGCGGGCCCCGCTAGGGATGCGTCATGCGCAGGACGTCCAGCGCTTCGTCCAGCTGCTCCAGGGAGAGATCGCCCCGGTCGACATACCCGGCCTCCAGGACGACCTCACGAATCGTCTTCCGCTCGGCCAAGGAGCGCTTCGCGACCTTCGCCGCCTCCTCGTACCCGATGTACTTGTTCAGCGGCGTCACGACGGACGGCGACGACTCGGCGTACTCGCGCGCCCGCTCGCGGTTGGCGGTGATGCCGTCGACGGTCCGGTCGGCGAGCAGCCGGGACACGTTGGCGAGCAGCCGGACGGACTCCAGTACGTTCTTGGCGATGACCGGCAGCATCACGTTCAGCTCGAAGTTGCCCGCCGCGCCCGCCGCCGCGACCGTCGCGTCGTTGCCGGTGACCTGCGCGGCGACCATCAGCGCGGCCTCCGGGATGACCGGGTTCACCTTGCCGGGCATGATCGACGAGCCGGGCTGCAGGTCCGGCAGGTTGATCTCGGCGAGGCCGGTGCGCGGGCCCGACGCCATCCACCGTAGATCGTTCGCGATCTTCGTCAGGCCGACGCCGATGGTCCGCAGCTGCCCGCTCGTCTCCACGATGCCGTCGCGCGCGCCCTGCGCCTCGAAGTGGTCGCGCGCCTCGGTGAGCGGCAGCCCCGTGGCCCGCGCGACCTCGGCGATGACGGCCGCGGAGAAGCCGGGCGGGGTGTTGATGCCGGTGCCCACGGCGGTGCCGCCGAGGGGGAGTTCCGCGAGCCGGGGGAGCGAGGCGCGCAGCCGCTCGACGCCGTACCGCACCTGCGCCGCGTAGCCGCCGAACTCCTGGCCGAGCGTCACCGGCGTCGCGTCCATGAGGTGCGTGCGCCCGGACTTCACGACGTCCGCGAACTCCTCGGCCTTGCGCTCCAGGGCGGCGGCGAGGTGCTCAAGGGCGGGGATCAGGTCGTTGCTGACCGCGCCCGTCGCCGCGATGTGGATCGAGGACGGGAAGACGTCGTTGGAGGACTGCGAGGCGTTGACGTGGTCGTTGGGGTGGACGTCGCGGCCGAGCCGTTCCGTCGCGAGCGTAGCCAGGACCTCGTTGGTGTTCATGTTGGACGACGTGCCGGAGCCGGTCTGGAAGACGTCGACGGGGAAGTGGTCGTCCCAGCGTCCTTCGGCGACCTCGGCCGCCGCGTCCGCGATCGCCCCGGCGATGTCCTTGTCGAGCACCCCGAGCTCTGCGTTGACCTTGGCGGCGGCCGCCTTGATCTGTGCGAGGGCGGCGATGTGGGCGCGCTCCAGGACCTGCCCGGAGACGGGGAAGTTCTCCACCGCGCGCTGGGTCTGGGCACGCCACTTGGCGTGCGCGGGGACCCGCACCTCGCCCATGGAGTCGTGCTCGGTCCGGTACTCGCCGGTGCGGTCGTCGCTGGCGTCGCTGGTCATGCCCTGAACCTACCTCTCCGCTCAAACCCCGTGAAAAGTTGAGCACTTGTCTTGTTCCAGGTATTCCCAAGCCTGCTACCCACCAGTAAAAACCCTGGGTAACACCACACCGGGGAGGCGCAATGGAGCGCATCAGACACAGTGGCCGAAACAGCGGCCGGAGGCGCCTGCGAGGTTCGTTCGCGGCAGCCGTCGCGATGGCGGCGATGCTCGGCACGGCGGCGGCCTTACCCGCGCAGGCGGCGGACGGCAGCGACGCGCGGGCGGCCGCCGCCACCCCGCTGCCGCCCGAGCTGGAGAAGATCCGTGCGGCGGAGGCCACCAAGCTCTACGGCAGCCCGGCCGAGCGCCCCATGGCCGACCGCAAGACCGGCCTGATCTCGCTCGGCGACAGCGAGATCTCCGGCGAGGGCGTCGGCCGTTACGAACCGGGCACGGACGGCCCCGACAACTGGTGCCACCGCTCGCCGGACGCCGCGATCCACCGCACCGGCATCCCGGCCGACGTCACGTACAACGTCGCCTGCTCGGGCGCGCAGACCGTCAACATCAGGATCGGCGGCCAGAAGCAGTACGCCGACGAGCTGGTGCAGAGCGACAGCCTCGCCATCAAGGCGCGCAACACGAAGATCAAGACGATCCTGCTCGTCATCGGCGCCAACGACGACCTGCAGTTCGCCCCGGTGATGACGGACTGCGTCACCCGCTACCTGCTCAGCCAGGGCCCCTGTGCCGGCAAGTACGACGACGGCTGGCAGGCGCGCGTCGACGCCCTCGTGCCCAAGGTCGAGCAGTCCATCCGCGACCTGAAGACCGTCATGAAGGACGCGGGCTACCAGGAGGGCGACTACAAGCTCGTCGCCATGGGCTACCCGAGTCCGATCGGACCGGACTTCCGCGACAACCCGGACTTCCCCGGCAAGCTCGCCTGCGGCGGCCTCGGCTACGACTCCGACACCGAGTGGGGCCGCAACATCGCGGTGCCCGCCTTCGAGACCGGCATGCGCAGGGCCGCGCGGAACGCCGGCGCGACCTACCTCGACAACTCGCGCCTCTTCCACGGCCACGAGGTGTGCATGGAGGACACCTGGGCGCGCGGTCTCTACGTGGACCTGTCCAACCCGTTCCCGCCGGACTCCAACTCGGTCCGCCAGTCCTTCCACCCCAACGCCCGCGGCCACGCCGCCTTCGCGTCCTGCCTCACCCAGATCAACGCCTCCGGCGCGCGCGAGGCCGGTTGCGCGGACCCGGCGAGCACGGGCAGCCCGAAGCTGTACGAGCTGGCGTGGGACGACGCGTTCAAGCCCCTGAAGAACGAGGCCACCGGCGCCTGCGTCGACGTCGACGCCTCGAAGAGCCGCAACGGCACCAAGGTCCAGGGCTGGGACTGCACCGGCAACCGCAACCAGACCTGGTGGTACGACGGTGCGCGCGGGTCCCTGCACACCGGACTGACCCAGGACCGCTGCCTGGACGTGCCCGACGGCTCGTACAAGGAAGGCGCGGCGGTCACCCTGTGGAACTGCCACGGAGGCGGCAACCAGAAGTTCGTCCGTGAGGCCGGGACGCTGCGGCCCGCCGCCGCGAACGGGCTCTGCCTGACCCTCGCTGGGGGCAAGGAGCCGGTGCGGCTCCAGAAGTGCACGGGGGCTGCGAACCAGCGGTTCGCGTAGGGCCTTCGGGGGACTGCGCGGACTGCCTCCGCGGGCGCGTTGTGGCTTGTCGCGCAGTTCCCCGCGCCCCTGACGGGGCGCCCCGCCCCGGCGCTACGCCAGGCCAGGCCCCCGCACCGGAATGTGTGTGAACGTCGGCTCGGGGGCCGGGTTCTGGAAGAAGTCGTTGCCCTTGTCGTCGACGACGATGAAGGCCGGGAAGTCCTCGACCTCGATCTTCCAGACCGCCTCCATGCCGAGCTCTTCGTACTCGACGACCTCGACCTTCTTGATGCAGTCCTGCGCGAGGCGCGCGGCCGGGCCGCCGATCGAGCCGAGGTAGAAGCCGCCGTGCGCGTCACAGGCGTCGGTGACCTGCTGGGAGCGGTTGCCCTTGGCGAGCATCACCTTGGAGCCGCCCGCCGCCTGGAACTGCTCCACGTAGGAGTCCATGCGGCCGGCCGTCGTCGGGCCGAAGGAGCCGGACGCGTAGCCCTCGGGGGTCTTCGCGGGACCGGCGTAGTACACCGGGTGGTCCTTCAGGTACTGCGGCATCTCCTCGCCCGCGTCGAGCCGCTCCTTGATCTTGGCGTGCGCGATGTCGCGGGCCACCACGAGGGGGCCGGTGAGCGAGAGGCGGGTCTTCACCGGGTGCTTGGTGAGCTCGGCGAGGATGGCGTCCATGGGCTGGTTGAGGTCGATCTTGACGACGTCCGCCGATTCGTCCAGGTGCTCGTCCGTGGTCTCCGGCAGGAACCGCGCCGGGTCCGTCTCCAGCTGCTCAAGGAAGACGCCCTCGGCGGTGATCTTCGCGGTGGCCTGGCGGTCGGCCGAGCAGGAGACGGCGATCGCGACGGGCAGCGAGGCGCCGTGGCGCGGCAGGCGCACCACGCGGACGTCGTGGCAGAAGTACTTGCCGCCGAACTGCGCGCCGATGCCGATCTTCTGCGTCAGCTCGAAGACCTTCTCTTCGAGTTCCTTGTCCCGGAAGCCGTGCCCGGTGGGCGAACCCTCGGCGGGCAGCTCGTCGAGGTAGTGCGCGGAGGCGTACTTCGCGGTCTTCAGGGCGAATTCGGCGCTGGTGCCGCCGACGACGATCGCCAGGTGGTACGGCGGGCAGGCGGCCGTACCGAGGGAACGAATCTTCTCCTCCAGGAACTTCATCATGGAGGCCTCGTTCAGGACGGCCTTCGTCTCCTGGTAGAGGAACGACTTGTTGGCGGAGCCGCCGCCCTTGGCCATGAAGAGGAACTTGTAGGCGCCGCCGTCCGTGGCGTACAGCTCGATCTGCGCCGGGAGGTTGGAGCCGGTGTTCTTCTCCTCCCACATGGTGAGGGGAGCCATCTGCGAGTAGCGCAGGTTCAGCTTCGTGTACGCGTCGTAGATGCCCTTGGAGAGCGCCTTCTCGTCCTCACCTTCGGTGAGGACGTTCTGGCCGCGCTTGCCCATGACGATGGCGGTGCCGGTGTCCTGGCACATGGGGAGCACGCCCGCCGCCGCGATGTTCGCGTTCTTCAACAGGTCCAGCGCCACGAACTTGTCGTTCGACGACGCCTCGGGGTCGTCGACGATGCGCCGCAGCTGGGCCAGGTGCGCGGGCCGCAGATAGTGCTGGATGTCGTGGATCGCCTCGGCGGCGAGCTTGCGCAGCGCCTCCGGGTCGACCTTGAGGAACGTCCGCCCGTCGGCCTCGAAGGTGGAGACACCCTCGGAGGTCACCAGCCGGTACGGGGTGGTGTCCTCTCCCAGCGGGAGCAGATCGGAGTACTCAAACGCCGGGATGGGTGGGCGGGGGCTAACAGACATTACGGCCATTCCTCACTCGGCAGACAGCGGCGCGGCCTCCATTGGCGACGCGCCAACCAGCGTAGAACGCGCCCGGCGGACCGTTCCTGTGAGGTAAGGCTCAGTAGAGGCGTGCACCAAGAGGCGATAGACGCGATACAGGGGCTAGTCGCGATCTATCGCGTTTGGGTACGCTGCTTCCGTGGACCTCCAAAAGCAGCCTCCAGTGCTCCGCGCATCCGACGCCGACCGGGACCGCACGGCGGACATCCTCCGCGACGCCCTGGCCGAGGGCCGCCTGACCGCCGAGGAACACTCCGAGCGGATCGACGGGGTCTACCGCGCCAAGACCACCGCCGAGCTTGAGCCGCTGATCAGGGACCTGCCCGCGGGGCACGACCAGGCGGCCGCCCGGGGGCGCGCGCCGGAGCCCGCGCCGGCCAGGCCGTCCCCCGGAGCCGTCCCGCCGGTCGCGGACGAGAACCTCGTGGCGGTGCTCAGCGGCTCGGTGCGCAGGGGCCGCTGGCGGGTGGCCCGCCGCACCCACGCGTACGCGATCCTCGGCAGCGTCGAGATCGACCTGAGCGAGGCGATCTTCGAGCAGCGCCAGGTGGTCATCAAGGCCGTCGCGCTCTTCGGCTCGGTCGAGATCCGCGTCCCGGAGAACGTGTCGCTGCGCGGCACCGGCACCGGCGTCCTCGGCAGCTTCGAGGTGGACACGCTGGACTCCCCGGACCAGGACGCCCCCGTCGTCTATGTGGACGGCTTCGCGGTCCTCGGCAGCATCGAGGCGCGGCCCACGCGCGGCAAACTCGTCCGCGACCTGCACCGGCGCGTGCGCAAGCACCTCGGGCACTGACGGCGCACGGGCCGGCACGGGGAGGCCGGGCTTCCGGACATCGGAACTCAGTGCATAGGCGCGCACACAGCGGGTAGAGCTTGCTGCATCGTCTCTCGCTCGCGAAGCCGTCGTCAGGAGTAGACCCGTGCTGCAACCGTCGCGTCAGTCTCTGCAGGTCGCCGCCGTTCCGGGCGATGGGGTATCCCCTGCACGAGCGGAGTCGAGTGCTCGGGGAAGGGTGCCCGTGCGAGATCGGGACGATGACGCTCCATGGCACACCGAAGCCGTGTGCCGTCGTGACGAGGCGGGACTGTTCTTCGCCCCGTCCAAGGAGCCGACCGCGGCGCGGCTCTCCCGGGAGGAGGCGGCCAAGCGCGTCTGCGCCCGCTGTCCCGTGATGGTCGAATGCCGCGAGCACGCCCTCCTGCAACCCGAGCCGTACGGCGTGTGGGGCGGCCTCACCGCCGCCGAGCGCCGCGTGGTCCTGGCGCGCCGGCGCAGGCGCGACCTGGAGCTGCAGAAGACGGCACACGCGGCGGGCATCGCCGCGGCGGGCTAGCCCCTCCGGGCCCCCGCATTCATGCAGCTACGCCGAAGGGGGCGTCCCCCGCACGGGACGCCCCCTTCGACGTATGGACTCTCGACGTATGGCCTCTTGCGCTCCGGGCTGCTCGGCTACTTCGCCCGGTCGAAGTCGATCGCGCTGTACGCGCGCAGCTTCGAGAGCCGGTGGTCGGAGTCGATCTTGCGGATCGTGCCCGACTTGGAGCGCATGACCAGCGACGACGTCGAGGCGGTGGCCGCGCGGTAGCGGACGCCCTGGAGCAGTTCGCCGTCGGTGATGCCGGTCGCGACGAAGAAGACGTTGTCGCCCTTGACCAGGTCGTCGGTGGAGAGCGTGCGGTCCAGGTCGTGGCCCGCGTCGAGGGCGCGCTGGCGCTCCGCGTCGTCCTTGGGCCACAGCTTGCCCTGGATGACGCCGCCCAGGCACTTGATCGCGCACGCGGAGATGATGCCCTCGGGGGTGCCGCCGATGCCCATGAGCAGGTCGACGCCGGTGCCCTCGCGGACGGCCATGACCGACCCTGCGACGTCGCCGTCGGAGATGAACTTGATGCGGGCGCCGGTCTCGCGGATCTCCTTGACGATGCCCTCGTGGCGGGGGCGGTCCAGGATCATGACCGTGACGTCCTCGGGCGAGGAGTTCTTGGCCTTGGCGACGCGGCGGATGTTGACCGAGGCGGGTGCGTTGATGTCCACGTAGTCCGCGGCCTCGGGGCCGGTGACCAGCTTGTCCATGTAGAACACGGCGGACGGGTCGAACATGGCGCCGCGGTCGGCGGCGGCCAGCACGGCGATCGCGTTCGGCATGCCCTTCGCGGTCAGCGTCGTGCCGTCGATCGGGTCGACGGCGATGTCGACCTCGGCGCCGGTGCCGTCGCCGATGCGCTCTCCGTTGAAGAGCATCGGGGCTTCGTCCTTCTCGCCCTCGCCGATGACGACGACGCCGTTCATGGAGACGGTGTGGACGAGGGTCCGCATGGCCCTGACCGCGGCGCCGTCCGCGCCGTTCTTGTCGCCGCGGCCGACCCAGCGGCCCGCGGCCATGGCGGCCGCCTCGGTGACCCGGACGAGCTCCAGGGCGAGGTTGCGGTCGGGAGCCTCGGGGGAGACCTCTAGCTCGGACGGAAGATGATGCTCGGTCATCGGGACGCACCTCTCTGCTGATACGACGACGGCCGGATGAGGGATTGTGACGACTCTATCCGTAGGTCGACAAAATGAGCAGAGGGGCCCACGCATGAGCGGACCGGGCGCCTGAGAACATGGGGGCGTGGCAGGAAGACAAGGCACTCAGACCGTCAAGAACATGCTGTGGTCGTTGGTGGTGATCGCGCTCGCCGCGGGCGTGATCTACATCTTCATCCCGCACAACGAGTCCAAGAGCTCCGTGAAGCGGGTGGACTACCGCGTGGAGCTCCTGACGGCCCGCCGGGCCGCGGAGTACCCGGTGGCGGCGCCCGAGGGCCTGGCCAAGGCGTGGAAGCCGACGTCCGTGCGGTTCAACGGCGTGGACCACGACGCGTGGCACCTGGGCTTCCTCGACCCGGACGAGGAGTACGTCGCGATCGAGCAGTCGACGGAGAAGCCGTCCGCCTTCATCAAGAGGGTCACGCAGGGCGCCGCGAAGTCGGAGGCCGCCGAGGAGATCGGCGGCCGCACCTGGCAGCGGTACGAGGGCTCGAAGTACGACGCCCTGGTGATCGAGGGGGAGGGCGCCACGACGGTGGTCACGGGCACGGCGTCCTTCGATCGGCTGGCGAAGATGGCGGAGTCACTGAAGATGTCCTGAACCACCTGGCCGCAGACACTGGCCGCAGACGCGTGAAAGGGCCCCCGGCGGTGTGCCGGGGGCCCTTTCGCGTGCCGTGCGTCAGACCGTCGTGACGACGTCCTCGTAGGCCAGGCGCGGGGAGCGCGGGAACCAGGCGTCGTCGCCCGGCTTGCCGATGTTGACGACCATCAGCGGGGTGTGGTCGTCGTCCAGGAACTCCTTCTGGACGCCGGCGTAGTCGAAGCCGGTCATCGGGCCCGCGGCCAGACCGGCGGCGCGCACGCCGACGATGAAGTAGCCGGCCTGCAGCGTGGCGTTGACCAGCGCGGCCTGCTCGCGGACCGGGCGCTCCGCGAAGAAGACGTCCTTGGCCTGCGGGAAGTGCGGGAACAGGGCGGGGAGCTCGTTGTGGAACTCGTTGTCCGCGGAGAGGATCGCGACGAGCGGCGCGGCGGCCGTCTTCGGGCGGTTGCCCTCCGCCATGTGCTGGACCAGGCGCTCGCGTGCCTCGGGGGAGCGGACCAGGGTGACGCGCAGCGGCGACTGGTTGAAGGCGGTCGGGCCGTACTTGACCAGGTCGTAGATCGCCTGGACCTGCTCCTCGGTGACCGGCTCGTCCGTGAAGGTGTTCGCGGTGCGGGCCTCGCGGAAGAGCAGGTCCTGGGCGGCGGGGTCAAGGGCGAGAGACATGGATCAACCTTCTTCGACGTACGGGGTGTGTCTGCCGGCCCGTTTCCGGGCTCGTGCAACGACAGTACGCCGCCACTGTTCAACTTTCAACCAAAACTGGAGTTGGGTGATCCGGTTCACAAACAGCAGGTCAGGACGGTTTTGCCACAGGCGTGCCGCTCTCCGCCTCAGACCTGGCCGTCGGCGCCCGGGTCTGCTCCCGTGCCGTCGTCCGTCTCGGGACCCGCCAGGGCCGCGTCGAGCCGGGCGCGGGCGCCGTCCAGCCAGCGCCGGCAGATCTTCGCCAGCTCCTCGCCGCGCTCCCACAGGGCGAGCGACTCCTCCAGGGTCGTCCCGCCGGTCTCCAGGCGGCGTACGACCTCGATCAGCTCGTCCCGCGCCTGCTCGTAGCCGAGCGCGTCCGCGGCGTCGGCGGCGTCCGTGGCCCGGTCCGTGTTGCTGGTCATGCGCCCACCCTAATGGTCGACTCGTACGGTGAATTCTCCCTCGGCCACGCGCGCCCTCAACTCGTCGTCGGGGCCCACCTCGGCCGGGGCCCGGACGACCGCGCCGTCCGGTTTCTGCAGCACCGCGTACCCCCTCTGGAGGGTCGCGGCGGGGGAGAGGCCCACCACGCGCGCGTGCGTGTGCGTCAGCTCCGAGGCCGCCCGGTCGAGGAGGTGCCCGAGCGTGCGGCGGCTGCGGTCGACGAGCGCCGCGACCTGCTCCTCGCGCTCCTCCACCATGCGGTGCGGGTGCTCCATGGACGGGCGGCCCAGCGCGTGCGCGAGACCGCGGGTCTCCCGGTCCAGGAAGGCGTCCATGCTGCGCCGGGCGCGGTCCCGGAGCCACTGCACGCGCTCGTACTCCTCGCCGACGTCCGGCACGACCTTCTTGGCGGCGTCGGTGGGCGTCGAGGCGCGCAGGTCCGCCACGTGGTCGAGGAGCGGATTGTCCGGCTCGTGGCCGATCGCCGAGACGACCGGCGTACGGCACGCGGCCACCGCGCGCACCAGCTGCTCGTCCGAGAACGGCAGCAGATCCTCCACGCTGCCGCCGCCGCGCGCCACGATGATCACGTCGACGCCGACGTGGGCGTCCAGGTCCTTCAGGGCCTGCACGACCTGCGGCACCGCGTGCACTCCCTGGACGGGGACGTTGCGCACCTCGAAGCGGACGGCGGGCCAGCGGTGGCGCGCGTTCTCCAGGACGTCCCGCTCGGCGGCCGAGGCGCGGCCCGTCACCAGGCCGATGAGCTGCGGCAGGAAGGGCAGCGCCTTCTTGCGCTCGGGCGCGAAGAGGCCCTCCGCGCCGAGGCTCTTCTTCAGCTGCTCGATCCGCGCGAGCAGCTCGCCGACGCCGACCGGCTTTATCTCGGCGGCCCGCAGCGACAGCTGTCCCCGCCGCTCGTACCACTCCGGTTTGGCGCGTACGACGACGCGGGCGCCCTCGGAGACGACGTCCGCCACCGCGTCGAACACCTGGCGGTAACAGGTGACGCTCACCGAGATGTCGTGGGACGGGTCGCGCAGCGTCATGAAGACGACGCCGGCGCCGGGTCTGCGGGACAGCTGCGTGATCTGTCCCTCGACCCAGATGGCACCGAGCCGGTCGATCCACCCGCCGATGAGCCGGGACACCTCCCCTACGGGGAGGGGGGCGTCCGCGGAGGTATTGAGAGGCATGCGCCGAGCGTAGTCGGGCCGCTCGGCCTTTGGCGGTGCTGTGCCTGGCGCGGGGGCCTGTGTGGGTGTCTGCCTCTGCCATTGCCTCTGCCTCTGCCGGGTGCGGGGCGTCTGTGGCTGGCCGCGCAGTTCCCCGCGCCCCTGGGGGGGCCGGGCCGGTTCCTGATGTGCGGGTTGTTCTTGGCTGGTCGCGCAGTTCCCCGCGCCCCTGGGAAGACTTCGGCCGGCCCCGTGGGTGGGGCGCCCCGGCAGGGGCATCAGGGGCGCGGGGAACTGCGCGCTCAGCCCCCACCGGCCGGCAGACGCAGTCCGGACCGGGCCACCCCAGGGGCGCGGGGAACTGCGCGCTCAACCCCCACCGGCCGGTACACGCTGTCCGAGCCGAGCCACCCCAGGGGCGCGGGGAACTGCGCGACCGGCCGGGGACGGCCCGCAGGCGTGCGGGAGAGGCGGTGCGCTACGCCTTTTCTGCTCCGGAGCCGGAGGAGGCGGAGGGGCCAGAGGAGGCGGAGGGGCCAGAGGAGGCGGAGGGGCCAGAGGAGGCGGAGGGGCCGAGGTCCGTGTCGCGTCCCGTGCCCTGGGCCGCAAGCACCACCAACCCCACCGCCAGCCACACCGCCCCCACCACCTGCGCGGAGCCCGAGGCCTCCCAGATGACCGCCACCACGATCGCCGCCCCCAGGACGGGGATGAGGACGTGGCGCCACCAGGAGAAGACCGCGTCGCGGTGGCGCAGCGCGAACCAGCCCACCACGCTCGCGTGCAGCAGCAGGAACGCCGTCAGGGCGCCGATGTCGACCACCGACACCAGGTGGTCCATGCCGTCGTCCCTGCGGGCCGCCCACACCGCGGCCACCAGCGTCACCACCGCCGCGCACAGCAGCGCGACCCGCGGCGTACCGGAGTACGTCTTCGCCAGGACCCCCGGCAGCCGCCGGGCCCGTGCCATCGCGAAGAGCAGCCGCCCCGCCGCCGCCTGCCCCGCCAGCGCCGCGAACGCCGCGCCGATCGCCTTGCTGACGGCCACCAGGTCGTGCAGCCACGACCCGGCGGCCGAGTCCACGGAGTCGTAGAAGGCCGTGCCCTGCTTGCCGGGGTCCGCCGCGAGCTCGGCCGACGACAGCGGCTCCAGGAGCGCCACCAGATACGTCTGGGCGACGAACAGCACGCCCGCGAGCGCCAGACAGAACAGCACCGCCCGCGCGACCTTCGCCGAACCGCCCGTCACCTCCTCGGCGAAGGACGCGATGGCGTCGAAGCCCAGGTAGGAGAGGACGGCGATCGACACCGCGCCCACCACCGCCGACAGCGCGAACGCCCCCTGCGAGCCGTCACCGGTCAGCGGCGAGAGCCAGTCCCGCTGCGCCCCGTCGCGGACCAGCACCACCACGGCCGCCACCACGAAGACCAGCAGCACCACGACTTCCATCGCGAGCACCGCGAAGCCCACCCGCGCCGCCGTCCGCACGCCCCACAGGTTCAGCGCGGTCGTGATGAGCACCGCGAGGGCCGTCCACACCCACCGGGACACCGACGGCACCAGCGAGTTCATGGCGATCCCGGAGAAGAGGTAGGCGACCGCCGGGATGAGGAGGTAGTCGAGCATCGCCATCCACCCGGCGATGAACCCGGGCCCCTTGCCGAGCCCCGCGCGCGCGTAGGCGAAGACGGACCCCGCCTGGGGGACCACCCGCACCATCTGGGCGTAGCTGAATGCGGTGAACGCCATGGCGACCGTGGCGATCAGATAGACGAGGGCGACCGCGCCGTGCGACTTCGCGTCGAGCGTCCCGAAGACGCCGACCGGCGCCATGGGGGCGATGAAGAGCAGTCCGTAGACGACGAGGTCCCGGAAGCCGAGACTGCGCCGCAGCCCGTCACCCCGGGAGGGCTCGGCTTCCCCCGCGGGCTCGGCGTGGGCTCCCGTACTGGCGGACTGTCCGGACATGGTGCCTCCGTGCCTCCGTGGAGCGCCGTAAGAGCGACGCGTAGATCAACGCAGGTCCCCAGTCTCCCCAACCGGGCGATCTTTGACGCGCTGGACGCGGCCTTACGATGGTGTGCATGACTGCTACGCCTGGCTCCCGCCGTGTCCTGCTCGCCGCTCCCCGTGGCTACTGCGCGGGCGTGGACCGTGCCGTGATCGCCGTCGAGAAGGCCCTGGAGCAGTACGGGGCCCCGATCTACGTCCGCCACGAGATCGTCCACAACAAATACGTGGTGCAGACCCTGGAGAAGAAGGGCGCCATCTTCGTCGACCAGACGGCGGAGGTCCCCGAGGGCTCCATCGTCATGTTCTCCGCGCACGGCGTCGCGCCGACCGTCCACGCGGAGGCCGCCGAGCGCAGGCTCGCCACCATCGACGCGACGTGCCCGCTGGTCACGAAGGTCCACAAGGAAGCGGTCAGGTTCGCCAAGGAGGACTACGACATCCTCCTCATCGGGCACGAGGGCCACGAGGAAGTCATCGGTACGTCGGGTGAGGCGCCCGACCACATCACGCTGGTCGACGGCCCCGAGGACGTCGCGAACGTCGAGGTCCGCGACCCGGACAAGGTCGTCTGGCTCTCCCAGACCACACTCTCCGTGGACGAGACCATGGAGACCGTCGACGCCCTGAAGGGCAAGTTCCCGAACCTCCTCTCGCCCCCCAGCGACGACATCTGCTACGCCACGCAGAACCGCCAGACCGCGGTGAAGAAGCTCGCCGAGGACGCGGAACTGGTCATCGTCGTCGGCTCCAAGAACTCCTCGAACTCCATCCGCATGGTCGAGGTCGCCCTGGACGCCGGCGCCGCCGCCTCGCACCTCGTCGACAACGCCGGCGAGATCGACGAGGCCTGGCTGGAGGGCGTCACCACGGTCGGCCTGACCTCGGGCGCCTCCGTGCCGGACGTCCTCGTCGACGGCGTCATCGAATGGCTCGCCGAGCGGGGCTTCGAAGACGTGGAGACGGTGAAGACCGCCGAGGAGTCCATCACCTTCTCCCTCCCCAAGGAGCTCCGCAGGGACCTGCGCGCCGAAGCGGCCGAGCTGTCCCAGCGCTGAAAGACGGGCTCCGGGAGCGCGGGCGCCGTACGGTGGGAGCCATGCAGATCTTCGGTGTGGACATCGGCGGTTCCGGGATCAAGGGCGCTCCCGTTGACCTGGATCAGGGAGACCTGACACAAGAGCGGCACAAAGTGCTGACCCCGCATCCGGCGACGCCGGAGGCCGTGGTCGACGGTGTGTGCGAGGTCGTGGAGCACTTCGGCTGGAAGGGAGCCGTCGGGGCGACGTTCCCCGGCGTGATCACGGGCGGCACGGCGCGCACCGCCGCCAACGTCGACAAGAGCTGGATCGGCAAGGACATCCGCACGCTGGTCTCCGACCGGCTCGGCGGGGTTCCCGTCACCGTCCTGAACGACGCGGACGCGGCGGGCGTCGCCGAGATGCACTTCGGCGCGGGCCGGGACCGCACCGGCACGGTCATCCTGCTCACGCTCGGCACGGGCATCGGCAGCGCGCTCTTCACGGGCGGCCGCCTCGTCCCGAACACGGAGCTCGGCCACCTTGAGCTGCACGGCCACGACGCGGAGAAGAAGGCCTCCTCCAAGGCGCGTGAGGACGAGGACCTGAGCTGGGAGCACTGGGCGCGCCGCGTACAGAAGTACCTCGCGCACGTGGAGATGCTGTTCTCCCCGGAGCTGTTCATCATCGGCGGCGGTGTGAGCCGCAAGGCGCACAAGTTCCTGCCGCTCATCGAGGGCATCTCGGCGGAGATCGTCCCGGCCCAGCTGCAGAACAACGCGGGCATCGTGGGGGCGGCGATGGCGGCGGCAGAGGCGTAGCCTCCGCGCCCGTCCCCGGCCCTCTCGCTCCTACGCGGTCGGCAGGCGCTTCCCGCGGGTCGGGCCCGAGCCGGTGCCCGGGCCCTGCGCGGGACGCTCCTGCCGCCGCTGCGCCATCAGCCTGACCTTCCGTACGGTCACGACGAGCCCGGCGACGAGCGTCCCCGCGTACAGCCAGCCGGCGTGCAGGGCCAGCGTCGTCACGAGCCCCATGAACTGGCCGCCGACCCCGCCCGTGCCCCCGGAGACGGGCAGCACGCCGGCCGCGAAGGCGATCGGCACGCTCACCGGGGCGGTGACCAGGTCGGCCGGGCGCACCCAGAGCGCGGTGAGCGTGGCCACGGGCAGGAACAGCACGCCGTACGCGACGACGGAGTCGGCCCCGACCAGCCGGAGCAGACAGGCCAGCACGAACATCACGGCCGTACAGAAGAGCCCGCTGCCCAGCCCGGTCAGCCGGGGGTTCGGCATGCGCCGCAGCGAGCGGTACAGCGTGCGGTACAGCGGTGCCCGGCGCAGGGCACGGAGGAACGGCGGGACGGGCCGGCGCGGGCGGGGCGCGGCCCGGTACACCGCGCCCGGCACGGGCCCGCCCTGCGGGGGCAGCGGTGCGGTCCGGCGCGGTGGCCGGGCCGGTGAGGCGGTCCCGGATGCGGACCGCGCGGTCTTGGGTGCGGACTGAGGGGGACGCGTCCTGTGTTGCTCCACTGGACCAACCTAGGCGGGGTACGCCGCCGATTCCGTCGCGGGACACGCCTTTGGGACGACCTTGGCCATGCGTTCGAAGCGGAGGAGACGGGCAGGCGGGGGCGGCGACGGCACGCCGTAGACTGGGGGATCGCCCCACGGTCGCTACGGCCCTCCGGGCCGTCCACCCACACAGCCCTCACGTACGGGAAGTCGCAACGTGTCGCTCACGATCGGAATCGTCGGTCTGCCCAATGTCGGCAAGTCGACCCTGTTCAACGCCCTGACCAAGAACGACGTCCTTGCGGCCAACTACCCGTTCGCCACGATCGAGCCGAACGTCGGCGTGGTGGGCGTCCCGGACCCCCGCCTGACCAAACTGGCGGAAATCTTCAGCTCCCAGAAGGTCCTCCCCGCGACGGTCGACTTCGTCGACATCGCGGGCATCGTGCGCGGCGCGAGCGAGGGCGAGGGCCTGGGCAACAAGTTCCTCGCGAACATCCGCGAGTCGGACGCGATCTGCCAGGTCATCCGCGCCTTCAAGGACGAGAACGTCGTGCACGTCGACGGCAAGGTCTCGCCCAAGGACGACATCGAGACGATCAACACCGAGCTGATCCTCGCCGACCTCCAGACGATCGAGAAGGTGCTTCCCCGCCTCCAGAAGGAGTCGCGGATCAAGAAGGACATCGCCCCGAAGGTGAAGGCGGTGGAGGAGGCCAAGGAGATCCTGGAGCGCGGCGACACGCTCTTCTCCCAGGGCATCGTCCAGGGCTCGGAGCGCACGGAGCTCCTCCACGACCTGCACCTCCTCACCACGAAGCCGTTCCTCTACGTCTTCAACGTGGACGAGGACGAGCTGACGGACGACGACTTCAAGGCGGAGCAGCGTGCGCTGGTCGCCCCTGCCGAGGCGATCTTCCTCAACGCCAAGCTGGAGGCGGACCTCGCCGAGCTCGACGACGAGGAGGCCCTCGAACTCCTCCAGTCGGTGGGCCAGGAAGAGCCCGGCCTCGCCACCCTCGCCCACGTCGGCTTCCGCACCCTCGGCCTCCAGACCTACCTCACGGCAGGCCCCAAGGAATCCCGCGCCTGGACGATCCCCCAGGGCGCCACGGCCCCCGAAGCGGCCGGTGTCATTCACACCGACTTCCAGAAGGGCTTCATCAAGGCGGAGATCATCTCCTTCGAGGACCTGGTCGAGACCGGCTCGGTCGCCGAGGCCCGCGCGAAGGGCAAGGCCCGCATGGAGGGCAAGGAGTATGTGATGCAGGACGGGGATGTGGTGGAGTTCCGCTTCAACGTGTAGTCGGCTCTCACCGCACACGATCCTTCAGCTGCTCCGAACGGCAGCGGCCCGGAGTGGCCGGAGACGGTCGCGACGACCCGTGGGACGGCATCAGTCGAAGCGCAGGATGCGGGGTGCGAACGTGTTCTCGGGGCCCGCGGCCCTGCCGACCGACCACACCGACCCCGTGCCCGGCACCGGTGCCAGCTGCATTCGCTGGGATTCGCCCTCTCCGGCCACCGTCGGCTCGTCGTAACCGGTGAACGACTGTCCGTCCCAGGCGAGGAAATCCGGTCCGGAGACGAAGGGCGGCCAGCTTCCCGGTGGGCCGTACTTCTGTGAGCGGGCCACCGAGACCCAGCCCAGCTCGCCGGAGGGGGCGGGCGCCAGCGAGGTGACCGAGCCGAAGTCGGTGGGGACGGTCACCCGGTTCCACGCCTGTCCGTCGAAGCGGACCAGGAGCGGTGGGATCGGCTTGCCGACCGGGCCGCCGACGAACCCGGCCGTGCCGCCCGCCCACACCTCCGTGTCGGAGACCGCGTAGACGCTGCCCACGGCCGCCCGCGGGAAGCCGAACACGGTCGTCTGTTCCCACGTCTTCCCGTCCCAGTGCGACACCGCCGCACCCGTGTGCGTGTCGCCCGCGGCCCAGACGTCGTCCGCCGCCTTCACGTGCAGGCCGTACACGGACCCCGGCGGCACCGGCATCTCCTGCCAGCCGGACCCGTCCCTGCGCAGCAGCGCCTGCGCGCCGGGCCGCGAACCGATCAGCCAGGTCTCGCCGCCGCCCGCCACGACCTTGGTCGGGGTGACGTCGCGCGGTGCCCGGCTCTCGCGCCAGGTCTTGCCGTCGAAGCGGAGCAGGCGCGCGCCGCCCGCCGTGTCGCGGCCGACCGCCCAGGCCTCGGTCGGTGAGGGCGCCGCGACGGACAGCAGCTCTCCCTGCCAGCCGTCGCCCGGCAGCTTCTGGCGCTGCCACGCGGTTCCGTCCCAGCGCAGGAGCAGCGGGAAGCCCGGCGCCTCGCGGCCGACGGCGTCGGTGCCCACCGCCCACGCCCGGTCGGGGCCGAACGCCACCGCCTCGTTCACCCCGGCCTGCGGGCGCACCTGCGCCGGGACCGGGACGTGCCGCCAGGCCCCGGTTTCCGCCGCGGCCGAGGACAGCACGGTCACGAGGGTCATGGCGACGGCGAGGGCCGCGACGAGAAGTCTGCGTGCCATGGTCAGCCTCCCAGCCGCTCGCTCATCAGATTCGGTTTCGAGCCGTAGATCTCGAAGGTCCCGAAGGACAGCAGCGAGGAACCGGCCCTCGCCAGCGCGGTCGGCTTGACGTGGATGGCGTTCGGGCGCTCGGGGCCGTACGAGAAGGTGGTGCGGTCGCCGTCCACCCGCGCGTACTTCGACTGGAACGCGCGGTCGCTGCGCACCGGCAGCCAGAGCGCGCCGTCCGGGCCGCGCACCAGGGCCTCGGTGAAGGTGTTGCCCAGCGGTGGGTAGCTGGTGCGCCAGGTGCGGCCGTTCCACGTCATCAGGTAGGTGCGGGTCGCGTTGTCGATGTACTGGGCGCCGCTGACCGTGGCGTGGCCGGACCGGTCCAGCATGATCGTGTGCACGTTGCCGTTGGCCGGCAGCGTCACCTGCGCGTCCCGCCACGCCGTGCCGTCCCAGCGCAGGATGGCGGTGCCGGTGCTGGTGTCCGCCCAGGCCCAGGCGTCGGTGGCGGTACGTGCGGTGACGCCCGCCACGAAGTGCACGTCGGGCGGGGCGGACTGGGTCGTCCAGCGGGACCCGTCGTAGTGCAGCACCTTCAGCCCGGCATCGTCCTGACCGACCACCCAGGCCGCGCCGGGCACGGCGGCGAAGTCCTGGTAGACCCACATGGTCTGCGGCAGCGGGACGGCGCTCCACTTCCCTGCGGACCGGCGCAGGATCTCCCCCGCCCCCTCGCCGTCGGTGTGGAAGAACCACACCTCGTCGCCGACGATCTGCACCTTGCTGAGCCGGCCCGGCTCACCGGCTCCGGGGAAGGTCGTGTCCCGGCTCCACGCCGTGCCGTTCCACCGGTACAACAGCGGCCGCATCTCGTCCGCGGTGTACTCGTACCCGGCCGCCCACGCCTCGCCCGGCCCGCGGGCGGCGAGGTCGTACACGTCGGTGGGCGGGGCCGCCGCGGGCACCGGCAGCGCGGACCAGCCCGGCGTCACGGCCGTGGCCGGCGACACCGACATGGCGCACGCGAGCACCAGGCAGACAACAACCGCACGGAGACCGTTCACGAGACCCCCAAGGGTGCGAAGGTCGCACAGGCTATGGGCGTTCACACATCCGTGCACAGGTGGCATCCGGCCGATGCACCCTGCCCCGCCCGTCCCTCGCTCCCCTCCTTCACCCCGCCGATCCCGCCAACCCCGTCTTCGCCCCCGCCCCGCACAGCGGAACCACCGCCGTCAGCTCCCCGAGCGCCCCGTCCCGCACGGCCGCCCAGCACGCCACGCCCGTCGACTCGACGTAGAGCCCGCGGGCGGCCAGATCCCGCTGTGCCGCCGCGATCTGCGCCTCCGTCACCGTCAGAAACGCACCTTCCGAATCGCGTACCGCGCGCAGGATCTGGCGGGCGCGGAGCGGGCGGGGGATCGCGATGCCCTCCGCGTGGGTCGGCGCCATCGGGGTCTCGCCGACGACGTCGTCCGCGCCGGCCCGCCACGCGGCGGCGAGCGGGGCGACCGCCGCGGACTGCACGGCGTACAGCGCGGGCCGGTGTGCGATGAGCCCGGCCGCGTACAGCTCGCGGACCGCGAGGGCCGCGCCGAGCAGCAGCGTGCCGTTGCCGACGGGGACGACGAGGGCGTCGGGGAGGCGGCCGCCGAGGTCCTCCCAGAGTTCGTGGACGTACGTCTTGGTGCCGTGGAGGAAGTAGGGGTTGTGGACGTGCGAGGCGTAGAACGTGCCCGGCGTGTCGGCGGCGGCCCGCGCGGCGAGGGCCGTCGACTCGCGGTCGCCCCCGACGACTTCGAGGCGCGCCCCGTGCGCGCGGATCTGCTCCAGTTTCTTCGGCGACGTACCGGCGGGGACGTATACGGTGCAGTCGAGTCCGGCGCGCGCGCAGTACGCGGCGACGGCCGTGCCCGCGTTGCCGCTGCTGTCGGCGATCACCCGGTCCGGGCCGAGGCGCTGTGCGAGGGCGGCGAGCAGCACCGCGCCGCGGTCCTTGAAGGAGAGCGTCGGCATCAGGAAGTCCAGCTTGGCCGAAACCGGCCCCGCGAGCGGCACGAGGGGTGTGCGGCCCTCGCCGAGGGAGATCGCGGGGGCGGGGAGCGGCAGGCACTCCGCGTACCGCCACAGGGAGTTCACCCGTCCCGCGAGGGCCTTGAGGGGTGCGGGCACGGGGGAGAAGTCCAGGTCGAGGGGGCCGCGGCAGGTGGGGCAGGACCATGCGAGGGTGCCCGCGGGGACGCGCGTTCCGTCGGCCGGGCAGAGGGAGTCGGGCAGGGCGGTCGTGGCTGTCGGGGCGTCCGGCACGTCTGTCATGCGGGCAGGCTAATTGGGGCGGTTGTTGAAGCTGGGACGAGAGAGGCGTGTGGCGGCTGCTGAGGGGCCGTCATGGCAGGGCTCCGGGGCCGGGTTACGTCCGGTCCTGACTCTTGTGGGATTCCTATGGATCCGCCAATCTTTCGTCCCGACGGAGGCAAGAGCAGGCATGGCGTCTTGACATGCCCCTGCCGCATGTCCCCGCGAGTGTGGGCACCACGGCACCAATCCCCCACCAACGCACCACCTATTGAGGAGGACCCCTCAGATGGCAGTGATGCGTCATAACCGCCGAAGACTGGCCGGGATCAGCGCGACAGCGGTCGCGGCCCTCGCCCTCGGCGTCGTCTCCGCCCTCCCGGCGAACGCGCAGCCGGACCGGGCGGAAGGCCTGATCGAGAACGCCGGCGCGCCCGGCGCGATCAAGAACAGCTACATCGTGAGCCTCGACAAAGACGGCCCCAAGGCCCGCTCCGCCGCGGGCAAGGCCCTCGCCAAGGAGTACGGCGCCAAGATCGAGCGGACCTACGACAAGGCACTCAACGGTTACGCGGTCGAGCTCTCCGAGGCCGAGGCGAAGAAGTTCGCGGCCGACCCGGCCGTCGACGCGGTCGTCCAGAACCGGACGTTCACTGCCTCCGCGACCCAGACGAACCCGCCGTCCTGGGGCCTGGACCGCATCGACCAGAAGACGCTGCCGCTGGACCAGAAGTACACCTACCCGGACTCCGCGGGCGAGGGCGTCACCGCGTACGTCATCGACACCGGCGTCCGCATCAGCCACACCGACTTCGGCGGCCGCGCCTCCTACGGCTACGACGCCATCGACAACGACAACACCGCGCAGGACGGCCACGGCCACGGCACGCACGTCGCGGGCACCGTCGCGGGCACGCTGCACGGCGTCGCCAAGAAGGCCAAGGTCGTCGGCGTCCGCGTCCTGAACAACCAGGGCTCCGGCACGACCGCGCAGGTCGTCGCGGGCATCGACTGGGTGACCAAGAACGCGGTCAAGCCCGCCGTCGCCAACATGTCGCTCGGCGGCGGCGCCGACAGCGCGCTCGACACGGCCGTCCGCAACTCCATCGCCTCCGGCATCACCTATGCCGTGGCGGCGGGCAACGAGTCCACCGACGCGTCGACCAAGTCGCCCGCGCGCGTGGCGGAGGCCATCACCGTCGGTGCCACGACCAGCACCGACGCCAGGGCGAGCTACTCGAACTACGGCAGCATCCTCGACCTCTTCGCCCCGGGCTCCTCGATCACCTCGACGTGGAACTCCGGCGACAGCGCCACCAACACCATCTCCGGTACGTCGATGGCCTCCCCGCACGTCGCGGGCGCGGCCGCGATCTACCTGGGCCAGAACCCCTCGTCGACCCCGGCGCAGGTGTCCTCGGCCCTGGTCAGCGCCTCCTCGACGGGCGTCGTCACCAGCCCGGGCACGGGCTCGCCCAACCGTCTCCTGAACGTCACCGGGGGCACGACCAACCCGCCGGGCAAGAAGTTCACGAACGACACGGACTACGCGATCCAGGACAACGCCACGGCCGAGTCCCCGGTGACCGTGACCGAGGTCCCGGGCAACGCGCCCGCCGCCCTGAGCGTGCCGGTGACCATCCAGCACACGTACATCGGTGACCTCCAGGTCCAGCTGATCGCCCCCGACGGCACCGCCTACACCCTCAAGGGCTACGGCACCGGCGGCAGCTCGGACAACATCAACACCACGTACACGGTGAACGCCTCCTCGGAGACGGCCAACGGCACGTGGAAGCTGCGGGTCAGCGACAACGCGGCGCAGGACACCGGGAAGATCGACTCCTGGAGCCTGCAGTTCTGACACCGGGAGAACCTGAGTACGTGAGTCAGTGATCCTCGTCCTCGCGGTACGGCTCCGGGTCGGTGACCCAGCCCGCCGCGAGGACGAGGCGTGACGTGCGGTGGACGGCGAGGAAGCCGAAGGGGCGGTCGAAGGTGGCGTCCACGTCGGTGGTGATGTAGCGCTCCTCGGGCATGCCCATGGCAGCCGCGTCGAACGCCGTGACGGCCGCGGCCCGGAAGCCGCGCGCGCTGAACGTCGCGGTCGCGGTCTGCTCGCCCTGCCGGAGCGCCACGGGCTCGGCCGCGATCCCGGGGAAGTGGCCGCGCGTCGCGTCCCTCGCCGAGGTCAGGCCGAACAGCTCGTGCCGCTTCATCAGGTCGTGTTGAGCGGTCAGAGTGAACGGCACGGTCGTGACGTGCAGCGTCGGCGGGTGGGGGAAGAGGGAGCGCACCCTGCTCACCTCCAGGCCCGGTCCCACTTCTCCGTACGGCAGTTGAGTCCCCGGCGCCACCGCGACCCTGCGCGCGAGGACGTCGACGCCCGCGCCGAGCACCTGCCCCGGGCCCATGTGGTCCTCGCCCAGCAGCAGATGGACGTCGACCCCGGTGTTGCCGAGCACCTTCAGCTCGGTCACCGCCCCGGCGGAGGTCTGTGCGACGCCGACGCGGTCCAGGAGCGACGTCGACCGGCGCAGGGCGGCCAGGAAGCGGTCCCGCCACGGCCCCGCCACCGGAGCCGTCACGGAGTCCTCGAAGGGCCGTATCCACTCCGTCCGCAGGGCCAGCGCGCTCGCCAGGACGAACTCGGTGTCCTTGTCCGGACGGGCCGGCATCCGCTCGATCCGACCGCCCGTCCGCTCCGCCGCCCACGCGTCGAGCGCCGCCCCGTCCTTCCCCGGGTCACCGGTCAGTACGCCCAGCGCCTCCACCGGCACCCCGTCGCGCCACGCGTCGCGCAGGGTGAGGGTGCGCCTGGTCCACAGGCCGAGGGCCGCGTCCAGACCCCGTACGCGGTCCATCGCGGCCAGCAACTCCCGCGCTGCCGCCGCCGCTTCGTCGGCCGGCAGTCCCACCGCGTCCGCGAGTTCCGTGCGGGCCGCGCCCGATGCCCCGTCCGCGAGGAACGCGAGGAGGGGCCAGACGCCGGGGGCCGAGAAGACGGTGCCGCGGTCGACGGGCGTCGTGGCCGCCCACCGCGAGGTCAGGTCGTTGACGGCCCGCACCACTGCCCGAGTTGTCGAGAATTGCCGCCGCATTACCTTTTCTCCCCCGCCCCGATTACGATGCGCCAAGCTCTCCGCACCGCCCGCCCATGAACCCAGGAGCACGCTACCCGTGGACATACCGCCGCCGCCCGGTCCGTACGCGCCCCCGCCAGGGCAGCAGCCGTGGCAGCAGGGGCAGCAAGGACCCCCGTGGCCGCAGGGACAGCAGCAGGGGCCCCCGTGGCCGCCGCCCGGGCACGCCCCGTACCAGCAGTGGCCCGGGCCGTACTCCCCGTACTCCAAGCCGCCGGTGAACGGCTTCGCGATCGCCTCCCTGGTCTGCGGCCTCCTCTGCTGCCTGCCCGCCGTCGGCCTGGCCCTCGGTCTCGTCGCGCTCGCGCAGATCAAGAGGAAGGGCGAGCGCGGCAAGGGCATGGCGATCGCGGGCAGCATCCTCTCCGTAGTCGGCGTCCTGCTGCTCGTCGTCGCCGTCGCCACGGGCGGCGCCCGCGAATTCGCCGAAGGCTTCAAGGAGGCGGCGCGCGAGTCCCGGGAGAACGCCGGGGCCTTCCCGGTCGACAAGGGCGGCTGCTTCGACGCGCCCGACGGGAAGCTCGACTCGATGCGGTACGCCTTCCAGGTCGACGAGGTCCCCTGCGCCGGGCGCCACGACGGTGAGGTCTTCGCGTCGTTCCGCGTGAGCAACACGAGCTACCCGGGGGACGACGCGCTCGTCGACCTCGCCGGGACCAAGTGCCCCGACCTGCAGTGGCCCTACGTCCTGGACAGCTGGACCGACTTCGGCGACGCCGAGCTCTACTACTTCGTGCCCGACCGGACCACCTGGCGCCGGGGCGACCGCCACGTCACCTGCCTCTTCGGGGCCGCCGACCCGAAGCACCCGCTGAAGGGGTCCCTGCGCCGCGACGCGACGACGCTCGACGCCGACCAGCTCGCGTACGTGAAGGCGGACCGCCCCTTCGACGAGGCGTACCTCTCGCAGCCCGCGGCGGAGCGCGTCGAGGACGACCTCGAAGGGCACAAGAAGTGGGCGGCCCGCGTCGACAAGGGCCTCGCCGAGCGGGTGCGGCGGCTGCGCGCGCATGACTGGCCGAAGGCGACGCGGGACCACGTCGACGCGCTCGTCACCGAGATCGGCAAGGCCCGAAAGGAGTGGGCGAAGGCCGCCGGGGCCGACGACGCCGACAGCTTCAACGACCACTACGTAGCGGGCCTTCAGCGGCTCGGCGAGAAGAACGCCGTCGCGGCGCGCAAGTCCCTCGGCCTGGCGACCACTTCGCCCCGCGACGCCACTCCGGAGGACGGCGCGGAGTCCGGGCTCGACGAGGACCACGGCGAGGGCGCGGCGGTGTGACCTTCTCCGGGCGGGCGACTTGAGAGGATTTTGTCCGCTTCTGTGATAGTTCTTCGGTGTGACGTCCGCCGTGCCGCCGCCCGCCGTGACCCGGGTCCTGCTCCTGGCCGCCGGCCTGCTGAACGCGGCGCTCGCCGTCCTCGTCGCGGCTCCCCTGCCCCGCGTCCCCCTCCTGGTGCTCGTCGCGGCCGCGATCACCTCCTGGGGTCTCGTGCTGCTGCCGCCCGGGCTGCTGGGGCTCGCCGCCGCCGCGTGCGCCGGCCGACGGCACCCCTGGTGCGCGGGGCTCGCCGCGCTCGCCTCCTTCGCGGCCCTCGTCTACGGAGTGATGCCGTACGCCGCCGCGTACGGCACCGCGGAGCGACAGGGGCAACGGCTCGCCCCCGCGCGGTACTTCGACGGCGTCAACTACGCCAAGGTGCCCGACCGCGCGCGCACGCTCACGTACGCGCGCGTGGGCCGCGGCCACGGGGCGCACCGCGCGAAGGGGCAGAAGCTGACGCTGGACCTCTGGACGCCGCTCGGGCGGTCCGGGGGGCGGCGCCCCGCCGTCGTGTGGGTGCACGGCGGCGGCTGGAACAAGGGCCACCGCAGCCAGACCCCCGAGTGGAACCGGTGGTTCAACGCGCGCGGCTGGTCGGTCTTCGACATCGACTACCGGCTCGCGCCCCGGGGCACCCAGCTCGACCAGATCGGGGACGTGAAGTGCGCGGTCGGCTGGGTGCGGCGGCACGCGCGCGTGTACGGCGTCGACCCCGACCGGCTGCTCCTCGCGGGCAGTTCGGCGGGCGGCAACCTCGCGCTCGCCGCCGCCTACACCCGGGGCGACGGCCGGGTCCCGCCCTCCTGCGCGGTCCGCGACAGCTCGGTGTCGGGAGTGATCTCGCTCTACGGCCCCACCGACATGCGGCAGTTGATCGCCGGCACCGCGCTGCGCCGCGACCCCATGATCCCGGCCCTGATGGGCGGTTCGGCCGCGTCCGCCCCCGCCCGCTACCGCCTCGGCTCGCCCGCCCGTCTCGTCCGGGACGACGTGCCGCCGACGCTGCTGCTGCACGGGAGCGCGGACCGCGCGGTGCCGGTGGCGCAGGCGCGCGAGCTGGCCCGGCGCCTGCGGGCCGCGGGCGCCCCCGCGACGTACGTCGAACTCCCGTGGGCCGACCACTGTTTCGACGTGAACTGGGGAGGCTGGGGGAGTCAGATCGCCCGGGCGGCGACCGAACGCTTCCTCGGAATCGTTGATCGCCCGCCATATCCGGGGAAAGCTCCTGCGTAAAGACCTGCGCCAGGAGAAATCATCACTTCGAGTGATTCCTTGGCCTTGGGTTGCATGCAACAACCCACGGTTGCCAGGCTGTTGCTGTCTGTCAACCTGATGGGAGTGGCCAGTGACTTTCGGTGAGCAGCCGGCGTATCTGCGGGTCGCGGGTGATCTCCGCAAGAAGATCGCCGACGGCTCCCTGCCGCCGCGTACGCGCCTTCCCTCGCAAGCGAGAATCCGCGAGGAGTACGGCGTCTCGGACACGGTCGCCCTGGAGGCGCGCAAGGTCCTGATGGCGGAGGGCCTGGTCGAGGGGCGCTCCGGATCCGGCACCTATGTGCGCGAGCGCCCCGTCCCCCGCAAGATCGCCCGCTCCGGCTACCGCGCGGCGAACGGCGGTTCGACCCCCTTCCGCCAGGAGCAGGCCGCCGACGGCGTGCGCGGCACCTGGGAGTCCCGCAGCGAGCAGACCGAGGCCGGCGCCGCGATCGCCGAGCGGCTCGCCATCCGCGCGGGCGACCGCGTGATGTGCACCAAGTACGTCTTCCGGGACGCCGGTGAGGCCATGATGCTCTCCACCTCCTGGGAGCCCCTCGCCATCACCGGGCGCACCCCCGTCATGCTCCCCGAGGAGGGCCCCCTCGGCGGCTGCGGCGTGGTGGACCGGATGGCCGCCATCGACGTGATCGTGGACAACGTCGCGGAGGAGGTCGGCGCCCGCCCCGGCCTGGCCGAGGAGCTCACGGCGCTCGGCGGCGTCCCCGGCCACGTGGTCCTCGTCGTCCACCGCACGTACTACGCGTCGGGCCGCCCGGTCGAGACGGCCGACATCGTGGTGCCCGCCGACCGCTATCAGATCGCGTACCGCCTTCCCGTGAAGTGACCTCGGTCCGTGCCGTGCCCAGGGGGGCGCATCCACAGGGTGCGCCCCCCTGCTGTCTGCCGGGCGTTGGCCGATAGCGGCCCAACCGCGTACCTCTTTGTGCAAAGCCGTATCCGCTGAGTAAAGGTCGGGCGTAGGCTCGGGCATATGCGGATTGCGGTTTCCTTACTGATCGAGGCGTGGGGCGCGCCGGGGGTGGCGAACGGAGGGGCGCGATGAATGACGGCACGGTAATGCTGCCCTGGTTCGTGATACGGCAGGACGACAACGGCAACCGCTACCGCGTCGGCAGGTACGCGACGAAGGCCGAGGCCCAGCGCATCGCGGACCGCCTCGACGACCGCGGGCACAAGCAGCTCTACTCGGTCGAGAAGTTGAGCGCGAACGGCAGCGGGCGATAGCCGGCAGCGGTAGCGGTGACGGCAGTGAACAGCGGACGGCGGGCGGAAACGGACGCCCGGCTAGGCTCCGCGGCATGAACGAACGGATCGTGGTGGGCGCCGCCCTGTACGACGACGGACGCCTGCTCGCCGCGCGGCGCAGCGCGCCCCCCGAACTCGCGGGCGGCTGGGAGCTGCCCGGCGGCAAGGTCGAGCCCGGCGAGCGGTGCGAGGACGCGCTGGTGCGCGAGCTCCGCGAGGAACTGGGTGTCGAGGCCGAACCGACCGGCCGGGTGCCGGGGGAGTGGCCGCTCGCCAAGGGGTACGTCCTGCGGGTGTGGACCGCCCGGCTCGTCTCCGGCGAACCCCGGCCCCTGGAGGACCACGACGAGCTGCGCTGGCTCGCCCCCGACCAGGTCTGGTCCGTGGACTGGCTGACCGCGGACGTGCCCGCCGTCACGGCGACGCTCGCACACGCGCACGCCGCGTCCTGACCCCCGGCCACAACCCGGCCACGACCCGCCCAGGACACGCACACGACCCGCCCACGACCCGCCTACGCCGTTCGAGCCGTTCGTGCCACGGTGCGCCCCGGTGTGCGGTAAATGAGCCCTGATATCGGGTATATGCCCACTATTCCCATGAAACCGGACGGGTTCAGCTACTGGTCTGGAAGTGATCGGCGTGATCGACACCGAAGGCGACTGCGCCGAGTGGGCCTTCCCCGCTGACCCCGGCGCCGTCCGCACCGCCCGCACCGTCGTCCGCAAACAGCTCGCCGACTGGGGCCTCGGCCCCCTCGGCGACGTCACCGTGTTGCTCGTGAGCGAGCTGGTGACCAATTCCCTGCGCCATGCCTCCGGGCCCATCGGCGTACGTCTCGTACGCCCCATGGACCCCCTCGACACCCTCCTGGTCGAGGTGTCCGACCCGCTCCCCGACCCGCCCCTGGAGCGCATCGCCGCCGTCGACGACGAGGGCGGGCGCGGCCTCCAGCTGGTCTCCCGTTCGTCCCGGCGCTGGGGCACACGTCCGGGTCGTACGGGCAGAACGGGGAAGACGGTGTGGTTCGAGCTGGCGTTGCCGGGTTAGAAGACTGGCAGTGTGCGACAGACGTCCTGCACAAGGGCGGCACGGGCCAAAAAGCGTCGAGTCCGTGCTGTGATCGTGAACGCCGTGTGGCGCGGCACCGTAGTGCTGGATACTGCGGTCAGCCGTATGCGGTGACCGGTGCCGGACGCGGTGAGCTGGAGGGGACGGTTCGCGTGAGCGAGATACCAGCGAAGGCGACGGAGCGCGACGGTCCGTCGGGCGACGCTATGGCCCGCGGGGCCGCGGAGGACGCGACGGGCGACACGGCCCCGGGCGACCGTGCGGCCGACGAGACGTGGCAGAGCAACCCACCCGGTTCGATCTACGACTACATCAAGGTCGCCTCGTTCTCGATCGGCGCGGACGGCCTCGTCGACCAGTGGAGCGTGCGCGCCGAGCGGCTGTTCGGCGTGCCCGCGCGGGACGCCGTCGGCAAGGACCCCATCGAGGCCTTCGTGCCGCCCGAGCTGCGCGCCGGCGGTCACCGCAAGATGGCGGAGATCCTCGACGGACGGGAGTGGACGGGCGTCGTCCCCTTCCGGGTGCCCGACGCGGACCGTACGGAAGGGCCCGGCACGGAGGGCATCGCCGAGGTCTACGTCATGCCGACCGAGACCGAGGAGGGCGAGCGGGCCGCGGTCTGCATCGTCGTCGACGTGCGGGTGCTGCGGCAGATCGAGACCGACCTCGCCGCCTCGCAGGCCATTTTCGGCCAATCTCCCTTCGGCTTCCTGCTCTTCGGCACGGACCTGAAGGTGCAGCGCGCCAACCGCCGGTTCGCCGACGTCTTCGGCGGCGGCGTCGAGGACCACCGCGGCCGCACCGTCCACGACTACCTGCCGCGCCACGAGGCCGACCGCATGTCCGCCGCCATGAAGCGGGTCCTGGAGACCGGCGATGCGGTGACGGACATGCAGATAGTGGGACCCGCGCCCGGCAGCAGCGACCGCAGGCACTGGTCGATCAACCTCTACCGCGTGCACAGCGGCTCGGGCCGCCCCATCGGCGTCGCGGGCCTCGGCACCGACGTCACCCGGCGGCACGCCGCCGCCCGCGAGGCCGCCCACGCGCGGCGCAATCTGGCTCTCCTGAACGAGGCCGGGGCCCGCATCGGCAACTCCCTCGACCTGGAGACCACCGCCAGGGAACTGCTCGACGTCGCCGTCCCCGGCTTCTGCGACCTGGCCTCCGTCGACCTGTACCAAGGGCTCCTGGACGGCGACGAGACACCGCCGGGACTCGCCGACGGCAGCGCGGAACTGCGCCGGGTGGCCTTCGCGAGCGCCGTCGCCGACGCCCCGTTCCCGGCCGGTGCCGGACCCATGGACGTCGGGGCCGTCCACCGGTTCGGGTTCGCGTCGCCCTGCGCCGACGCCCTGCGCACCGCCCGCCCCCGGCTGATCACCGGGGAGGACGACGAGTCCGCGAGCCGGCTCACCCGCGGCCTGGTCCAGTCGACGCTCGCCGTGCCGATGGTCGCCCACGACACCGTGGTCGGCCTCGCCCAGTTCTCCCGTACGAAGGGCAGCGAACCCTTCGGCGAGCGCGACCGGGCACTCGCCGTCGAACTGGCCGCCCGCGCCGCCGTCTGCATCGACAACGCCCGCCTCTACCGCCGCGAGCACGAGCGCGCGCTGATACTGCAACGGTCCCTGCTGCCGCCCGGCGACCCCGAGGCGTCCGGCCTCGACATCGCCTGCCGCTACCTGCCGGGCAACGCCGCGACGGAGGTCGGTGGCGACTGGTTCGACGTCATCGAACTGCCCGGCCACCGCACCGCCCTCGTCGTCGGCGACGTCATGGGGCGCGGCCTGCGCGCCGCCGTCGCCATGGGGGAGCTGCGCACCGCCGTCCGCACCCTGGCCCTCCTCGACCTGGAACCCGCCGAGGTGCTCTCCGCCCTCGACGAGATCGCGCGCGGCCTCGGCAACCCCGCCGGGCCCCAGCAGTCCAGCCGCGCGGCCCGCAAGGCGGCGGACGCGGACCTCAGCGAGGTCTACCTCGCCACCTGCGTCTACGCGGTCTACGACGCCGTCACGCGCCGCTGCACCTTCGCCAACGCGGGCCACCTGCCGCCCGTCATCGTCGAACCCGGCGAGTCCGCGCTGATGCTCGACGTACCCCCGGGCCTGCCGCTCGGCGTCGGCGGCGAGCCCTTCGAGGACGTCGAGGTCGAACTCCCCGAGGGCGCCCTCCTCGCGCTCTACACGGACGGCCTCGTCGAATCCCGCGACCACGCCCTGGACGAGGGCCTGAACGCGTTCGTACGCGCACTCAACGACGCCCCGCCCGCCCTGGAGGACGTCTGCGACCACGTCCTGAACACCCTCGACACCCACCACGGAGAGGACGACATCGCGCTCCTGATGGCACGCGTCCAGGGGCTGCCCGCCGAGCACGTCGGCGACTGGACGCTGCCGCGCGACCTCAAGTCCGTCGGCCGCGCCCGCGAACTGGCCTGCGACCAGCTGCGCGACTGGGACCTCGAACAGCTCTGCGACACCGCGGAGCTGCTGGTCAGCGAGCTCGTCACCAACGCCCTGCGGTACGGCGACGGCGACATCAGGCTGCGCCTCCTGCTGGACCGCACGCTGGTCTGCGAGGTGTGGGACGCCAGCTTCGTCCAGCCGCGCCGGCGCCGGGCGCGCGACACCGACGAGGGCGGGCGCGGACTCCAGCTGGTCGGGCTGCTCAGCGCCGCGTGGGGCTCGCGCAGGACACCGCGCGGCAAGACGGTGTGGTTCGAACTCGCCCTGCCCGACGGGGACGCGGAGCCGATGGACGCGGCGGAGGCGCTGCTCAGCCTGTTCTAGGCCGACTTCTCCGTCGATTTCTCCGTCGAGTTCTAGGTCGTGGCCTTGAGCGCGGCGAGGCGGGCCGTGACCTCCGCCTCGTCGCCCAGGCTGTCTAGCTCCTCGAACTGCGCGTCGAGCGAGGATGCGGCCAGCTCCTGCTTGCCGAGCGCCCGCGCCTCCTCGCGCCGCACCTTGTCCTCGAAGCGGCTCAACTCGCTCGTCGGGTCCAGGACGTCGATGTTCCTGGCCGCGTCCAGCATCCGGTTCTGCGCCTGCGCGGTCTTGGCGCGGGCCACCAACTGGTCCCTGCGCGACTCCAGCTCCGACAGCTTCGTCTTCATCCGGTCGAGTCCGGACTTCAGCTTCTCCACGACCTCGGTCTGCGAGGCGATCGTCGGCTCGGCGTCCTTCGCCTCCCGCTCGGACCGCAGCTGCCGCCCGAGCGCCACCTTGGCGAGCCGGTCGAACGTGTCGGCCTCCGCGGCGTTCCCGGCCGCCCGCAGCTCGTCCGCCTTCCTGCTCGCCGCGAGGGCCTTGCCGCCCCATTCGACGGCCGCGTCCTGGTCGGCCCTGTGGTCCTGCTCCAGCATCCGCAGATTGCCGATGGTGGTCGCGACCGCCTCCTCGGCCTCCCTGATGTTGTCCGAGTAGTCGCGGATCAGCTGGTCGATCATCTTCTGCGGGTCCTCGGCCTGGTCGAGGAGCGCGTTGATGTTCGCCTTGGCGAGCTGGGTGACGCGGCCGAGGATGGTCTGCTTCGTCATGGCCTTGATCTCCTTGTTCTCCTTGTACGAGGGTGTGTCGGGGACGTGCGAAAGCCGCTGCCACTGCCGGTGCCGTTACGGCTGCCGGGATCAGAACCTGCCGCCTCCGCCCCTGCGCCCCCGCGTGCCGCCCCCGCCGAAACTGCCGGGACCACCGCCGCCGAAACCGCCCCCTCCGTAGCCACCGCCTCGGCGGCCGCCGCCTCCGAAGAGCTCGCCCAGGATGATCCCGCCGAGCACCGCGCCGCCCATCCCGCCGCCCCGGCCGCCGCTCCCGCCGAAGCCGCCTCCGTAGGAGTTGCCGTACGGATTGCCGTAGCCCCGCACGTCGCGCTCCGCGAGCTGCTGCGCCTGCCGGGCCAGCCCGTCCGCCCGCTGGGCCGCGGCGAGCGCGGCGGTGGCGTCCTCGTCCCGGCCGGCCTCCGCCTGCGCGAGGTGCCGTGCCGCCTCCGCGAGGCGGGTCCTGGCCTCGCTGCCGACGGCGCCGCGGTGCGTGGTGACGAAGTCCGTCGCCGCCCCGACGGCGCTGCGGGCGGTGAGCAGCGCCTGGGAGAGCAGGGTCCGGGAGCGGCGGTCGGTGACCTCGCGCTCACGGGCCCCCGCGAGCGCCGCGTCGAGTGCGGCGTCGGCCTCCTCGACGCGGCGCAGGGCGTCGAGGGGGTCGTAGGGCCCGGCGGACATCCGGCCGCGCACGTCCGCGAGCACCGACTCCGCGCGGGCCACCCGGCCCCGCAGATCGGCCGTGGGGACCCCTTCCCCGGTGCCTGCGAGGAGGCCGCGCGCGTCGGCGAGGTCCGCCTCGGACTCGGCGAGGGCGTCGGGCAGCTTCCCCGCGGCCAGCGCGAGCTCTTCGGCCAGCCGGCCGACTGCCGCCACGAAGGTGCCGGCCTGGTCCACGGCGCCCTCGGCGGCCCGCAGGTGGACGGCGGCCCCGCCGTTCTCACCCGCGTCGATCCGCTGCCGGGCGCGGCCGAGGTGGGTGGCGGCGAAGGCCAGCCGATCCTCGGCCTGTTCGACATGGCCGAGCACGGTGGCGAAGGCCGTCGGCGCGTATGTCCGGCGGAGCTCTTCGAGCGTGTCGTTCGCGGCGCCGGTCCGCTCCTCGACCTGCCGGAACGCCGCCTCCGCGTGCTCCAGGGCCCGCGGGGCGTTCTTCTCCAGGGCGCGCAGCTCGTCGAAGCGCGCGGTCTCGGCGTCCAGCCTGCGGCCCGCCTCCGTGCAGCGCGCGACGATCTCGTCCAGCATGCGGCGTCTGGTGGGGTCGTCCTCCGGGTGGGCGTCGTCGAGCTCCTGGCGCAGCCGGAACGCCGCCGTCAGCTCGGCCTGCGCGTACGCGAGCGCCGCGCCGAAGGGCTTGGCCGCTTCCTCGCCGAACTGCGCGGTGGCGAAGCCGAGCTCCTCGGTGCTGGTGCGGATCGCGTCGTCGGTCTCGACGAGCAGCAGACGGGCCTTCGTGTCGAGCTCGTCGACCGGCACGGCCTCCCTCCCCCGGGGCGCCCCCTGCCCCCAGCCGCCACCTCCACCGGGCGTGGTGCGGGTGGCGGCGCGCTTCCTGCGCCGCTTGTACGCGACCGTCGCCGCGATCCCGGCCGCGCAGGCCGCCGCCACGGGCAGCACGAGATCGCCGGCCGTGGAGTCGGCGCCGCCCGGGTCGGCCGGGCCCGGCGTGACCGAAGGGGTGGGCACGGGCCGCCCCGCGAGCACCGCGCGGTACCCGTCCGCCGCGCCGACGGCCGCCCCGGCCCAGTCGTTCCGGCGCAGGGCGGGCCGGATCGCGGTGGTCGCCACGTCCTGGAGCTGCGCGTCGGTGAGCCGCGAACCGTCGTCCACGGAGTACGCGAACCGGCGGTCGTGCGTGGCCACGGCGAGCAGTACGTCGTCGAGCCCGAGGCCGTTGCGGTCGGCGGTGGCGTCGGCCCAGCTCTGCGGGGAGCGCCCGGAGAAGTCCCGTACGTACACGACGAAGAGCTGCACGCCGCGCTCGTCGTAGAGCCGGTCCAGGGCCTGCTCGACCGCGTCCTCACGCCCTTCGAGCGCGCGGGTCCGGTCGGTGATCTGCCCCGTGCGGGAGAGGGCGACCGGATCGTCGGCGAACGCGGGCGCCGGACTCAGCAACGAGAACCACCCGAGCAGCACGACCACCACGGCCTTTGCTGCCCGCGCGGCCATCGACGAGGACGGCATCACATTTGGGAGCGTATGGGCGCATTCGTTCCCCCGCGACCCGGGAGCGGGCGCCGACCGGAACCCGGGGCGCCCACCCGCCCCTAGGCCCTCGGGAGGCTCAGCGTCCCCATACCAGCACCCCAGGCAGCTCCGACGTCCTGTCGTTGTCGGCCGGGCGGAGGCCGGACTCGGGGCGGTTCTTCCATGTCATCGTGACGAGTGGGGTGGTGCCCTTGCCGACGGTGACCTTTGAGCCCGCGTATCGCTGGCCCCGGGCTGTCTTCTTGCGGAGCTTGGCCGCTGTGGTGATGGCCGCCTTGCGTGAGGCGGTGTGTGCGCAGAGGGTTTCCGAGGACGACGTGCGGTCCTTGCCGAGGCGGCCGCCGATCGCGAAGAGCACGACGTCCGCGTCGTCGCGCTTCGCGTAGTACGTCGCTTCGTAGACGTCACCCAGGCAGTCGGCGACCGCCTCGTACGCCTCGTCGTCCCGCAGGGACTCGTCGGGCGTGGCGAGGCCGAGGGCGATGTCGGAGCGCTTGGCGGCGCGTGCGGAGCCGGAGACCTCGTACGTCCCGGGGTCGCCGCCCTTCTTGTAGCGGGTGCCGTCGTCGGTGCGGGTGGCGCGGTAGCCCTGCTTCTTCATCGCCCGGTCGACCGCGTCCGTGTCGAACTTCCCCGTGAGCAGCGAACTGTCGCCGACCGCGACGGACGTCCGCACGTCCTTCACGTCGAACCCCCAGTCCGCGCGGACGCTGCGGCCCGTGTAGCCGTGCTGGGCGACTTCGAGGATGCCGAAGCCCTCCAGGCCGCGGTAGAGCGCCGGGTTCTCGGCGACGAGCCGGCGCACGGTCCGTACGTCCCGGTACATCACCCCCTGGTCCGCCGCCGCGGCGGGGACCGCGGCGAGCGCCCGCTCCAGCCCCGTACCGCCGCCCTCGTCGTCCCCGCCACCGGGCAGCGAGCAGCCGGCGCCGGCCACGCTCAGCGCGCTCACGAGCAGCAGGGCGGCGAGGGGGCGGAGGCGGGAGTGGGAGCGGCAGGGTATGCGCATGCGCGGCAGTGTGGCACAGAGGTCCTACTCCGCCCGCCGCCGCCGGATCTTGCTGCCCAGCCACACCAGCGGGTCGTACTTGCGGTCAACGGCCCGTTCCTTCAAAGGAATCAGCGCGTTGTCCGTGATCTTGATGCCCTCGGGGCACACCTCCGTGCAGCACTTGGTGATGTTGCAGTAGCCGAGGCCGTGCTCCTCCTGCGCGGTCCGTTTCCGGTCGAGGCCGGAGTCGGCCGCCGCGTCCAGCGGGTGCATGTCCAGTTCGGCGACGCGCATCAGTAACCGGGGTCCTGCGAAGGCCTCCTTGTTCTCCTCGTGGTCGCGCACCACGTGGCACGTGTCCTGGCACAGGAAGCACTCGATGCACTTGCGGAACTCCTGCGGGCGGTCCACATCCGCCTGCTGCATGCGGTATTCGCCGGGGCCCAGATCGGAGGGCGGCACGAAGGCCGGGATCTCGCGCGCCTTCGTGTAGTTGAAGCCGACGTCCGTCACCAGGTCGCGCACCACGGGGAAGGCCCGCAGCGGCGTCACCGTGATGACCTCCTCCCGGTCGAAGACCGACATGCGCGTCATGCACAGCAGCCGCGGCCTGCCGTTGATCTCCGCGGAGCACGAACCGCACTTGCCCGCCTTGCAGTTCCAGCGCACCGCGAGATCGGGTGCCTGGGTGGCCTGCAGGCGGTGGATGATGTCGAGAACGACCTCGCCCTCGTTGACCTCGACCTTGAAGTCCTCCAGGCCGCCGCCGCCGAGATCCCCGCGCCAGACCTTGAATCGCGCGTCGTACGAACTCACTCGTACAGCTCCTCTTCCGTCAGGTACTTGACCAGCTCCTCCTTCTCGAAGAGGGCGAGCAGGTCCGGGCGGATCGGTTCGGTGGACACGCGGACGAGGTCGATCTGGCCGCGTACGGGATCGGTGGCCGCCAACCCGGCGCTCGGATCGGCGAGTTGGCACAGGAGGTTGGCGCGGCGCCACTCGCGGTTCATCGCCGGGTGGTCCTCGCGGGTGTGGCCGCCGCGGCTCTCCGTGCGCTCCAGGGCGGCCCGCGCGACACACTCGCTGACCAGGAGCATGTTCCGCAGGTCGAGGGCGAGGTGCCAGCCCGGGTTGAACTGGCGGTGGCCCTCGACACCGGCCCGCCGCGCCCGCACCCGGAGCTCGGCGAGCTTCTCCAGGGCCTGCTCCATCTCCGCCTCGCGGCGGATGATGCCGACCAGGTCGTTCATGGTCTGCTGGAGCTCCTGATGGAGGGTGTACGGATTCTCCGGCGTCGCCCCGTCCTCCAGGCCCTCGGCGCTGAACGGCCGCAGCGCCTCCGCGGCCGCCGTGTCGATCTGCACCTCGTCCACCGCGGGCCGGGCGGCGAGCCCCGCGGCGTACCGGGCCGCGTGCAGCCCCGCCCGCCGCCCGAAGACGAGCAGGTCGGACAGCGAGTTGCCGCCGAGCCGGTTGGAGCCGTGCATGCCACCCGCGACCTCACCCGCGGCGTACAGCCCCGTCACGCGGCGCGCCGCCGCGGTGTCGGAGTCGACCGCGATGCCGCCCATCACGTAGTGACAGGTCGGCCCGACCTCCATGGCCTCCGCGGTGATGTCGACGTCCGCGAGCTCCTTGAACTGGTGGTACATGGACGGCAGCCGGCGCTTGATGACCTCGGCGGGCATGCGCGTCGACACGTCGAGGAAGACCCCGCCGTGCGGCGAGCCGCGGCCCGCCTTGACCTCGGAGTTGATGGCCCGGGCCACCTCGTCGCGAGGCAGCAGTTCGGGGGGACGGCGGTTGTGGTCCGGGTCCTCGTACCAGCGGTCGCCCTCCTCCTCCGACTGCGCGTACTTCTCCTTGAAGACGTCGGGGACGTAGTCGAACATGAACCGCTTGCCCTCGGAGTTCCTGAGCACCCCGCCGTCGCCGCGCACGGACTCGGTGACGAGGATGCCCTTGACCGACGGCGGCCAGACCATGCCGGTCGGGTGGAACTGCACGAACTCCATGTTGAGCAGCGGCGCCCCGGCGAGCAGCGCGAGCGCGTGCCCGTCGCCCGTGTACTCCCACGAGTTCGACGTCACCTTGAAGGACTTGCCGATGCCGCCCGTCGCGAGGACCACGCTCGGCGCTTCGAGGACGAAGAAGCGGCCGGACTCGCGGTCGTAGCAGAAGGCGCCGCTGACCCGGCCGCCCTCGCCGAACCCCGCGCCCTCCTCCTTGAGCACCCGCGTGACCGTGCACTCCTGGAAGACCTTCAACCGCGCTTCGTAGTCGCCGTGTTCGCGGAAGTCCTCCTGCTGGAGGGAGACGATCTTCTGCTGGAGCGTGCGGATCAGTTCGAGGCCGGTGCGGTCACCCACGTGCGCGAGCCGCGGGTACTCGTGGCCGCCGAAGTTGCGCTGCGATATGCGGCCGTCCGGCGTGCGGTCGAACAGGGCGCCCCAGGTCTCCAGCTCCCACACGCGGTCCGGTGCCTCGCGCGCGTGCAGCTCGGCCATGCGCCACTGGTTGAGGAACTTGCCGCCGCGCAGGGTGTCGCGGAAGTGGACCTGCCAGTTGTCGCCGGAGTTCACATTGCCCATGGACGCGGCGATGCCGCCCTCGGCCATCACCGTGTGGGCCTTCCCGAACAGCGACTTGCAGATCACGGCCGTACGGGCGCCCTGCTCACGCGCCTCGATCGCGGCCCGCAGCCCCGCGCCCCCGGCTCCCACCACGACGACGTCCCACTGCTGCCGTTCCACTTGTGACATCAGAAGGTCCTGTCCGTTAGAAGAAGCGCGGATCGTCGAAGGCACCGCTGGCGACCAGGTAGACGTAGAGGTCGGCGAGCGCCACGCTCGCCAACGACGTCCACGCGAGCAGCATGTGACGGCTGGTCAGCTTGCCCGTCCACTGCCACAGGCGGTACCGCACCGGGTGCTTGGAGAAGTGTTTGAGCCTGCCGCCGATGACGTGCCGGCAGGAGTGGCAGGAGAGGGTGTAGATCCAGATCAGTACGACGTTGACGAGCAGGACGAGCGTGCCGAGCCCCATGTGGCCCCACTCGTAGTGCTCGTCGCGGAAGGCGAGGACGGTGTCGTACGTGAGGATGGCCGCGACCGGCACGGCGGCGTAGAAGAAGTACCGGTGGATGTTCTGCAGGATCAGCGGGAAGCGGGTCTCGCCCGTGTACTTCTTGTGCGGCTCGGCGACCGCGCAGGCGGGCGGTGACGCCCAGAAGCCGCGGTAGTAGGCCTTGCGGTAGTAGTAGCAGGTCAGCCGGAAGCCCAGCGGGAAGATCAGGATGAGCACCGAGGGGGACAGGCCCCACCAGCTGCCGAAGATCTCCCAGTTGGGTCCTGAGCGCATAGGTTCGCAGTTCTCGGCCAGGCACGGCGAGTAGAACGGCGAGACGTAGGGCGCCGCGTAGTAGTCGGCGTTCGCGAAGGCCCGCCAGGTCGAGTAGACGATGAAGGCGAGCAGCCCGGCGACGGATCCCGCGGGCGCCAGCCACCAGCGGTCGGTCCGCAGATGGGCAGCGGTGATCGCGGCGCGCGTACCGTCACGTACGCCGCCGCCGGGGGCCGGTCCGCTCTTCGGTTGGGGTTCCGTGCCGGTGGCCAACGAGGCTCCACTCCTTCGTCCTCGGGTCGGGGAGGCGCTGCGAGTGCGTGCTTTTCCGTGGGTGTACGGCGTGCGGCGTGCAGGTCAGGGCGCGTGGCGGTCGCGGCCGCCGAGGCCCTCGTCGTCGAGGTCTCCGGTGTTCGTCCACAGAGAGCTGTCGTACGGCGTGTCGGGGATGGTCACGAAGTCGGGCGTGGGCGGCTCGGGGCGGGGCGAGGGCGGCGCGGCCGCCGCGCGCAGCAGCGCCACGCTCTCGCGCAGATGGTCGGTGTCCGTGCGCACCCGGCGCACGTCGACCCCCGCTATCTCGGTGCCGGCCTGCTGCTCCAGCCGGCCGACGGTCCGGACGAGGTCGTCCACGCATCGTTGAACAGCCGTCAATTCATCGTGCAGAGCCATTACTTGCCCTCACTTCAGGGGTGCGGTGGCAACGCTCATGCGCCTGCGAGTGTCGCGCGTCACATCCCGGCTTGTGAAGAGATCTGCACCGATTGCCGGATCAGTAGCGGTGAATGCGCCGGATCACGCGCCGTCCCGGCCGTTGGGCCGCACGAGTGGGATATGAGCGCCACCGCGTCGTGTCGCCCCCGGGGTGCGCGCCTCGTCACCTTCAGTGGGGCCATAGATGTGATCAGCTCCATATACCGCCAAACGTGATCAAACCCGGCCCGGGCCTGGCAGCGGGCGGCCGGGCGAGCCCCGGACCCCGGAGGTACCAGTCATGTCCCACGACCGCGCCAGAGTCAGATCTGTCGTGTTCCTCGCGACGGGGGTGCTGGCCCTGCCCGCCCTCGCCGGCTGCAGCTCGAACGACGAGGCCGGCCGACCGACCGCGGGCCAGGACATCGCTCCCGCCGCCAGGGACCTGGTCGCCGACGGAGGGGCCATGAACTGGGCGGTCGACGCCAGGCCCGAGACGTTCAACACCTTCCAGGCCGACGCCGACGAGGCCACCGCACGGGTCGCAGGCGCGGTCCTGCCTTCCCTGTTCCGCCTCGACGCGCAGGGCAGGGCACAGCGCAACGCCGACTTCCTCGAATCGGCGGAGGTCGTCGAGCGCGAACCCCAGCAGGTCGTCCTGTACAAGCTGAACCAGCAGGCGGTCTGGAGCGACGGCCGGGAGATCGGCGCCGACGACTTCCTCGCCCAGTGGCGGGCCCTGTCCGGAAAGGACACCGCGTACTGGACGGCGCGGAACGCCGGCTACGACCGCATCGCGAAGATCGAGCGCGGCGCGAACAACCTGGAGGTGCGGGTCACCTTCGCCAAGCCGTACGCCGACTGGCGCTCCCTCTTCTCACCGCTGTACCCGAAGCAGGTCATGGGCACCCCCGACACCTTCAACGACGGCGCGCGCCGCAAGCTGAAGGTCACGGCGGGCCCCTTCGCGCTCGGGGCCGTCGACCGCAAGGCCGGCGACGTCACGCTGGAGCGCAGCCCGCGCTGGTGGGGCCGCCCGGCCAAGCTCGACAGGATCGTGCTGCGCGAGGTGACGCGCGCCGAGCGGACCGAGGCGCTCGCCAAGGGCAAGGTCGACCTCGCCACGATCGACTCGGCGGAGGCCGGGCGGATCACCCGGGCCGCCCGGGACGAGGGCGCCGGAGGCCCGGCGGCCCACGGCCCCGGCGCCGGGCTCACCCCCGGCAAGGCGCTGCGCTCCTGGGCGATCGCCCACGGCTCCGACGAGGAGGCCGCCGACGCGGAGACCGAGGCCCGCGCCCGGACCGCCAAGGCGGTCAAGGAGTACGCCACGGAACAGGCGGGCCTGCGCGGCTACGTGGTCCGAAAGTCCCTGGAACCGGCCTACACCCAGCTCGCGCTCAACGGCTCCGAGGGCCCGCTCGCCGACGACCGGGTGCGCCGCGCGGTCGCCCGCGCCCTGAACCGCAAGGAGCTGGCGAAGACGGTCCTCAAGCCGCTCGGCCTGCCCGCCGTGCCGGTCGGCAGCCACCTCGCCCTCGCCGGACAGCAGGCGTACGCGGACAACAGCGGGGCCCTCGGCAAGCAGGACACCGCCGAGGCGCGGGCGCTGCTCGCGGACGCCGGCTGGACCCCGGGCGCCCTGTTGAAGGGCAAGAAGGACGAGACGGAGAAGGAGAAGGGCGAGAAGGCGGCGGGCGGCGAGGCCGACGAGAAGGACACGAAGAAGAGCGAGAAGACAGACAAGGGCGACAAGGGCGACAAGGGCGAGAAAGGCAAGAAGGACGGGAAGGCGGACTCCTCGGACGACGGCACCTACATCGTCGGCGAAGAGGACGGCAAGCCCCACGAGAACGGCACCTCCGTGCTCGCCCCCGCCCCCGCGGCCGCCTACCAGCGGGCCGTCCTGAACCGCCAGGCCGACGTCGTCGCCCTGCCCCGCGAGGCCGACAAGGAGAAGAAGCGGGAACCGGGCGACCACTCCAGGCAGCACGCCAAGGGCGGCGCCCCCGGCGCCTACGCCCCGAAGGGCACCGCAGCGCCCAAGGGGTCGGCGAAGGCCGCGGCCGGGCCGCTGGCCAAGGACGGCAAGCCCCTCACCCTCCGCTTCGTGCTGCCCTCCGGGGAGGGCTCGGAGTCGCTGCGCGCGGTGGCCGACCGGATCTCCCGGATGCTCCAGAAGATCGGCGTCCGCACGGAGACGTCGAAGGTCGCCGACGACAGCTACTTCAAGGACCACATCGCGTCCGGCCAGTACGATCTGGCCCTGTACTCGTGGCCCGCGTCGGCCTTCCCGGCCACCGACGCCCGCCCGATCTTCGCCAAGCCGGTGCCGGCCGCGGACGGCTCGCTGAACGTCGAACAGAACTACACGCGTGTCGGCACGGACCACATCGACCAGCTCTTCGAACAGGCGGTCGGCGAGCTGGACGAGGACGAGGCGCGCGCCCTGGTCAGGAAGGCGGACGCCCGCATCTGGGCCGAGGCGGGCTCCATCCCCCTCTACCAGCGCCCCCAGCTGCTTGCCGCCCGCCCGAACCTGGCGAACGCCGGAGCGTTCGGCTTCCAGGCCCCGCACTACGAGGACATCGGCTTCCTCAAGCAGGGCGCGAAGGCCTCCGCACCGCCCTCCGCGAAGTAAACGGCTCAGATTACGCTCAACTCTCTTGCCCGCCGGCCACCCCGGCGGGCAAGCTCGTTCTACCCATTGACCTGTTGACCTGCTGTTTCCCCAGAGTTCCCGAGGCTTTCCGCACCCCTGCGAAGCCCCCGCGGAGGCTGCCTCCGCGAGGGACACGTAGACTGGGGTGAGGCCGTGGCGTGTCCAGCCCGGCAGGGTCCGCGTAACTCAGATGTACGCGACCGTCCACTCACTCCAGGAGTACGCCGCACTATGCCTGTGACCTCGACGCGTCACGATATCCGCAACGTCGCCATCGTCGCTCACGTCGACCATGGCAAGACGACCATCGTCGACGCCATGCTCAAGCAGGCCGGTTCCTTCGCCGCGCACGCCGCCGAGTCCCTCGACGACCGCATGATGGACTCGAACGACCTGGAGCGTGAGAAGGGCATCACGATCCTCGCCAAGAACACGGCGGTGAAGTATCACCCCAAGGACGGCGGGGACCCGATCACGATCAACATCATCGACACCCCCGGCCACGCCGACTTCGGTGGCGAGGTCGAGCGCGGTCTGTCGATGGTGGACGCGGTCGTCCTGCTGGTCGACGCCTCCGAGGGCCCGCTCCCGCAGACCCGCTTCGTGCTGCGCAAGGCGCTGCAGCAGCGGCTGCCCGTGATCCTCTGCATCAACAAGACGGACCGCCCCGACTCCCGGATCGACGAGGTCGTCAACGAGACGTACGACCTCTTCCTCGACCTGGACGCGGACGAGGACCAGATCGAGTTCCCGATCGTCTACGCCTGTGGCCGTGACGGCGTCGCCTCGCTGACCAAGCCGGAGGACGGCACGGTCCCGGCGGACTCCACCAACCTGGAGCCGTTCTTCTCCACGATCCTGGAGCACGTCCCGGCCCCGACGTACGACGAGAGCGCCCCGCTCCAGGCGCACGTCACCAACCTCGACGCGGACAACTTCCTCGGCCGCATCGCGCTGCTCCGCGTCGAGCAGGGCGAGCTGCGCAAGGGCCAGACGGTCGCGTGGATCAAGCGTGACGGCACCATCTCGAACGTCCGCATCACCGAGCTGATGATGACCGAGGCGCTCACCCGCAAGCCGGCCGAGATGGCGGGCCCGGGTGACATCTGCGCGGTCGCCGGTATCCCCGACATCATGATCGGCGAGACCCTGGCCGACCCGGAGAACCCGATCGCGCTGCCGCTCATCACGGTCGACGAGCCGGCGATCTCCATGACCATCGGTACGAACACCTCGCCGCTGGTCGGCCGCGGCGGCACCGGCAAGGGCGCGGACGCCAAGTCCGCGGTCAAGGACCGCAAGGTCACCGCCCGCCAGGTCAAGGACCGCCTGGAGCGCGAGCTGATCGGTAACGTCTCGCTGCGCGTCCTCGACACCGAGCGCCCCGACGCCTGGGAGGTGCAGGGCCGCGGTGAGCTGGCCCTTGCCATCCTGGTCGAGCAGATGCGCCGCGAGGGCTTCGAGATGACCATCGGCAAGCCGCAGGTGGTCACCCGGCAGATCGACGGCAAGACCCACGAGCCGGTCGAGCGCATGACGATCGACGTGCCCGAGGAGCACATGGGCGCCGTCACGCAGCTCATGGGCGTCCGCAAGGGCCGCATGGACAACATGTCGAACCACGGCTCGGGCTGGGTCCGCCTGGAGTTCGTCGTGCCGTCCCGCGGCCTCATCGGCTTCCGTACGGAGTTCCTGACGCAGACCCGCGGCACGGGCATCGCCCACTCCATCCACGAGGGCCACGAGCCGTGGTTCGGCGAGCTGAAGACCCGTAACAACGGCTCCCTGGTCGCCGACCGCGCCGGCGCCGTCACCGCCTTCGCGATGACGAACCTCCAGGAGCGCGGCGTGCTGTTCACCGAGCCCGGCACCGAGGTGTACGAGGGCATGATCGTCGGCGAGAACTCCCGCGCCGACGACATGGACGTGAACATCACCAAGGAGAAGAAGCTCACCAACATGCGCTCCGCCTCCGCCGACTCCTTCGAGGCGATCGTGCCGCCGCGCAAGCTGTCGCTTGAGCAGTCCCTGGAGTTCTGCCGCGACGACGAGTGCGTCGAGGTGACCCCGGAGGCCGTGCGCATCCGCAAGGTCGTCCTGGACCAGAAGGAGCGCGGCCGCTCGGCGTCCCGCGCCAAGCACAGCTGACGCCCAGTACACAGCTGACGCTCAGTACACAGCCGACGCCAAGCACAGCTGACCCGCTCATGTAGGCGGTTAGCGGATCACTGGCGCTCACGAGGCCGATTTTCGCCGCTCCCTGAGGGAGTCGGACGGAAGTCGGCCTCTGGCGTTTCCGCTGACCGGTACGGTGTGGCCACTGCCGCGCGGAGCTCTCCCGGCAACCGGTTTTTCACCGCCAAGTGTCCGGTATGCGGACGTCACTGACCGTTAGATGTGTAACACGTCCGTTTCGCAACCATCTATCTCGGATCGGTTTGTCCGGATTTTGGAAGTTGTACGTGCCAGGTGTGATTGAACCGAGACCAAAAGAGTGTGGTCGACCGGTACCGCATGGCTAATAGTTGACCGCGTATAGCTCGGGTCAATGGGTCACGCGCTGTGGGGAGCGCCGACTCACGAGCACACTGGGGTACTCGATCTTCGCCGTCAGGGGTGTCGGCGCGGTTGCACGTACCCCCTCTTGTAGTGAACAAGTGGACTCATGAGGAGGAACCCCATGCGTGGTGCCAAGAGCGCCAAGTGGGTCGCGATAGCCGGTGTTGTGGCGCTGACGGCCACCGCTTGTGGCGGCGGCGACAGTGACAGCAACGGCAGCGGAAAGGTCGACCCCAAGGGGATCGTCAGCTACGCCAATGGTGAGCCGCAGAACGCCCTGCAGCCTTCCAACACCATGGAGGCGTACGGCAGCGTCGTCATCGACTCGCTCTTCACGGGCCTGGTCCACTACGACAAGCAGGGCGACATCACCTACGAGAACGCCGAGTCGGTCACCCCCGACAAGGCGAACAAGGTGTGGACCGTCAAGCTGAAGCCGGGCTGGAAGTTCCACAACGGCGAGGCCGTCACCTCCAAGTCGTACGTCGACGCCTGGAACTGGGCCGCCGACCCGGCCAACTCCCAGCAGAACAGCTCCTGGTACCGCGACATCGTCGGCTACGACGACGTGCACCCGGAGAAGGGCAAGGCCAAGAAGAAGGCCATGTCCGGCCTGAAGGTCGTCGACGAGCACACCTTCACCATCACGCTGAAGCACGGCATCCCGTACTACGCGTACAAGCTGGTCTACCAGCCCTTCTTCCCGCTGCCCTCGGCCGCGCTGAAGGACCCGAAGAAGTACGGCGAGTCGCCCGTCGGCAACGGTCCCTACAAGTTCAAGAGCTGGGACCACAAGAAGTCGATCCAGGTCACCGCCTGGTCCGGCTACAAGGGTGAGAAGAAGCCGAAGAACGGCGGCATCAACTTCAAGGCGTACACGACGCCCCAGGCCGCCTACAACGACCTGCGGTCCGACAACGTCGACACGATGCCGCTGATCCCGGACAGCGAGCTCGCCAACTTCAAGCAGGACTTCGGCGACCGCGCCATCGAGCAGGACTTCTCGGCGATCAACACGGTCAACCCGGCGTTCTACAGCAAGACGTTCAAGGACATGGACGTCAAGGTCATCCAGGGTCTCTCGATGGCCATCGACCGCGAGACGATCGTCAAGCAGACGTTCGCGGGCACCCGTGAGCCTGCGAGCGGCTGGGTCGCCAAGGGCGTGAAGGGCTACAAGGCCGGCGCCTGTGGCGAGTTCTGCAAGTTCGACCCGAAGAAGGCGAAGCAGCTCGTCAAGGACGGCGGCGGCGTCCCGGGCAACAAGATCTCCATCCAGTACAACGCCGACCAGCCGCACGAGGGCTGGGTCACGGCGGTGTGCAACAGCATCACCAAGTCGACCGGCGTGAAGTGCGTCGGCGACCCGAAGACCGACTTCCAGGCCGACACCGAGGTGCGGGACAAGAAGCAGGTCAAGGCGATGTACCGGTCGGGCTGGGTGCTCGACTACCCGTTCAACGGCAACTTCCTCGCCGACCTCTACGGGACCGGCGTCGACGGCAACAAGGGCGGCTTCTCGGACAAGAAGTTCGACGAGCTGACCAAGAAGGCCGACCAGGCCAAGACCATCGACGAGTCCGCGGAGCTCTACCAGGAGGCCGAGAAGCGCCTGGCGGAGACCTTCCCGGGCATCCCGCTCTGGTACAACAAGACGCTCTCCGCGCACTCCAAGAACGTGAAGAACGTCGAGTTCGACCAGGCCGGCGACCCCGTCCTGGCCGACATCGAGGTCTTCGAGAAGTAGTCGACGGAGGTCCGTTCCCGAAGCGACGCCCGGTCACCCCCGGGCGTCGCTTCGGGCGGCTCCGGATTGGACGGAGGCACCAATGGGGCGCTACGTCGCGCGGCGACTGCTCCAGATGATCCCGGTTTTCATCGGGACAACCCTTTTGATCTTCCTCATGGTCAACGTGCTCCCCGGCGATCCCGTACGGGCGCTCTGGGGCGACAAGCCGCCGGACCCCGCACAGGTGGCCCAGCTGAAGCACGACCGTGGGCTCGATCTGCCGCTGTGGCAGCAGTACCTGCACTACATGGGCGGTCTGCTGAAGGGCGATTTCGGTAACACCATCGCGGGCAACCGGCCCGTGCTCGACGAGATCTCGCAGGCCTTCCCGGTCTCGATGAAGCTGGCCTCGATGGCCTGGACGTTCGAGCTCATCGTGGGCATCACCCTGGGTGTGCTGGCCGGTGTGCGTCGTGGACGGTTCGTCGACAACACGGTGACGCTGTTCACTCTGCTGGTGATCTCCGTCCCGATCTTCGTGATCGGTCTGCTCTGCCAGCTGTTCTTCGGCAACGAGCTGGGCTGGATCACACCAACGGTTCAAGACTCCGAGAACATGGGCCAGTTGATGGTGCCGGCCATCGTGCTCGGCATGGTCGGCCTCGCCTATGTGGCGCGCCTGACCAGAACCTCCATCGCCGAGAACCGGTCCGCCGACTACATGCGGACCGCGGTGGCCAAGGGCCTGCCGCGGCAGCGCATCATCACCCGGCACCTGCTGCGCAACTCGCTGATCCCGGTCGTCACCTACCTCGGCACGGACATCGGCACCCTGATGGGCGGCGCGGTCATCACCGAGGGCATCTTCAACGTGACCGGCGTCGGCAACCTGCTGTTCACGGCGCTCGCCCACCGCGAGGGCGCGGTCATCGTCGGTGTCGTCACCGTCCTGGTGCTCGTGTACCTCGCAGCCAGCCTGATCGTCGACCTGCTTTACGCGGTCCTGGACCCGAGGATCCGTTATGCCTGACCTCACCAAGACCTCGACCACGGACGAGAAGGCCGCGGCTCAGGACGAAGTCGTGGCAGGTGCCGCAGTCTCCGCCACGCCGGCGCCCGGCAAGCCTCGCAGCCTGGGGGCCGACGCCTGGCGGGATCTGCGCCGCAACCCGCTCTTCGTGATCGCCGCGGCGCTGATCACGGTCCTGATCGTGGTGGCGCTCTTCCCGGGCCTGTTCACCAGCGTCGACCCGAAGAGCGCCGACCTGGCGAACGACTTCCTGAAGAAGCCCAACTACGGCCACCTCTTCCAGGCCGACTGGTTCGGATACGACCGGCAGGGCCGGAGCATCTACTCCCGGGTGGTCTACGGCACGCGCAACTCCATCACCGTCGGCCTCGGCGTGACCATCCTGGTCACCCTCTTCGGTGGTCTGATGGGCATGCTCGCCGGCTACTTCGGCGGCTTCTGGGACAGCCTCATCTCGCGTCTCACCGACGTGTTCTTCGGCATCCCGTTCCTGCTCGGTGCCATGGTCGTGCTGAACGCCTTCACCAACCGCACCGTGTGGGTGGTCATGGGCGCGCTGGCCTTCCTGGGCTGGACACAGATCACCCGCGTGATGCGCGGCGCGGTCATCACGACCAAGCACGCCGACTACGTGGTGGCGGCGCGTGCGCTCGGCGCAGGGACGAAGCGGATCCTGGTCCGCCACATCCTGCCGAACGCGCTCGCTCCCGTGATCGTCGTGGCGACCATCTCGCTCGGCACGTACATCGTGGCGGAGTCGACGTTGTCGTACCTGGGTCTCGGCCTCGCCGACGACGCCATCTCCTGGGGTGGCGACATCTCGAAGGCGACGCAGGACATCCGGAACAACCCGCACACGCTGTTCTTCCCGGCAGGAATGCTGAGTATCACGGTGCTGGCGTTCATCATGATGGGTGACGCCGTACGCGAAGCCCTCGACCCGAAGCTGCGCTGAGGGAGGCGTACATGACCAGCATCGACCTCAAGACGGACTCTGTCCCCGCCCCCCGCTCGGGCGAGGAGAAGAGTGGCCGCCTCCTCGACGTGAAGGACCTCCACGTCGAGTTCCACACCCGCGAGGGCGTGGTCAAGGCCGTCAACGGCGTCAACTACAGCGTGGACGCGGGCGAGACGCTTGCCGTGCTCGGCGAGTCCGGCTCCGGCAAGTCCGTGACCGCGCAGGCCATCATGGGCATCCTCGACATGCCGCCCGGCAGGATCCCGCAGGGCGAGATCCTCTTCCGCGGCCAGGACATGCTCAAGATGTCCAACGAGGAGCGCAGGAAGGTCCGCGGCCGCAAGATCGCGATGATCTTCCAGGACGCGCTCTCCTCGCTCAACCCCGTCCTCTCGGTGGGCTACCAGCTCGGCGAGATGTTCCGGGTGCACGAGGGCATGGGCCGCAAGGAGGCCAAGGCCAAGGCCGTCGAGCTGATGGACAAGGTCAAGATCCCGGCCGCCAAGGAGCGGGTGAACGACTACCCGCACCAGTTCTCCGGCGGCATGCGCCAGCGCATCATGATCGCGATGGCGCTCGCCCTGGAGCCGGACCTGATCATCGCGGACGAGCCCACCACGGCGCTCGACGTGACGGTCCAGGCCCAGGTCATGGACCTGCTCGCGGAACTTCAGCGCGAGTACAACATGGGCCTGATCCTGATCACCCACGACCTCGGCGTCGTCGCCGACGTCGCGGACAAGATTGCGGTCATGTACGCGGGCCGGATCGTCGAGACGGCACCCGTCCACGAGCTGTACAAGCGCCCCGCGCACCCGTACACCCGTGGCCTCCTGGACTCGATCCCGCGGCTCGACCAGAAGGGCCAGGAGCTCTACGCGATCAAGGGCCTGCCGCCCAACCTGCTGAAGATCCCCGGCGGTTGCGCGTTCAACCCGCGCTGCCCGAAGGCGCAGGACATCTGCCGCACGGAGATCCCGGCGCTCGCGCCGGTCACCGAGCAGGACGGCGCGGAGCTGCCGGGCCGCGGCAGCGCGTGCCACTTCTGGAAGGAGACGATCCATGGCTGAGCCGACGAAGGCTTCGAAGCTCTCGAAGACGGACGAGGCCGCCGACGCCACCCCGAACGTCTCCGAGGTGGAAACGGTCGAGGCGGCCACCGCCGAGGAGGCCGTCGCGGCCATCGAGGCGCCGGTCGAGCGCGGTGAGCCGATCCTCCAGGTCCGCAACCTGGTCAAGCACTTCCCTCTCACCCAGGGAATCCTGATCAAGAAGCAGATCGGCGCGGTCAAGGCGGTCGACGGCATCTCCTTCGACCTGTACCAGGGCGAGACCCTGGGCATCGTGGGCGAGTCCGGCTGTGGCAAGTCCACGGTCGCCAAGCTCCTGATGACCCTGGAGCGCGCCACGGCCGGCGAGGTCTTCTACAAGGGCCAGGACATCACCAAGCTGTCCGGGCGCGCGCTGAAGGCGGTCCGCCGCAACATCCAGATGGTGTTCCAGGACCCCTACACGTCCCTGAACCCCCGTATGACGGTGGGCGACATCATCGGGGAGCCCTTCGAGATCCACCCCGAGGTGGCCCCGAAGGGTTCGCGCCGCCAGAAGGTCCAGGAGCTCCTGGACGTCGTCGGCCTCAACCCCGAGTACATCAACCGCTACCCGCACCAGTTCTCGGGCGGTCAGCGCCAGCGCATCGGCATCGCGCGCGGGCTGGCCCTCAACCCCGAGATCATCATCTGCGACGAGCCGGTCTCGGCCCTGGACGTCTCCGTCCAGGCCCAGGTCATCAACCTGATGGAGAAGCTCCAGGACGAGTTCAACCTCTCCTACCTCTTCATCGCGCACGACCTGTCGATCGTCCGGCACATCTCGGACCGCGTGGGCGTGATGTACCTCGGGAAGATGGCGGAGATCGGCTCGGACGAGCAGATCTACGAGCACCCGACGCACCCCTACACGCAGGCGCTGCTCTCCGCGGTCCCCGTCCCGGACCCGGAGGCCCGCGAGGGCCGCGAGCGCATCATCCTCACCGGTGACGTGCCGTCTCCCGCGAACCCGCCCTCGGGCTGCCGCTTCCGCACCCGCTGCTGGAAGGCGGAGGACAAGTGCGCGAAGGAGGTCCCCCTGCTCGCGATCCCGGAGCGCTTCAAGGGCCAGGACACTCCGGCGGCCCACGAGTCGGCGTGCCACTTCGCGGAGGAGAAGGCGGTGCTGGTCGGCTGAGGCCGGTGCCTTGTGTGTGACGCGTGACTGAGGGGCGCCCGGGACTGCACGAGTCCCGGGCGCCCCTCGAAGGCTTCGGCGGCCGGTGCCTTTGATGGTGAGCGGGGCCGCCCGGTTTTTTGCGGAGTGTGGCGCCTCCGGGCCGGCAGTAAAGGGCGCTCCTGCGTCGCGTCGGCTGCGCCGATTCCGCTCCGCTCCACCCTTGACTGCCGTCCCTGCACCGCACGTTGACCTTGGGCCGGACGGCCAGGGGTGGGGCCGACGGGATCGCTGGGATGGGTCATCGGCTTTCGCTGCCGGGTGCGGACCGGCCCATCGTGGGCGGCCGTCACGGTCCATGGCGCTGGACAGGCCCGGGCCCCGCCCCTCTCGGGTACCTACTTCGGAAAAGTTGCGAACGAGGAGGCCGTGCGCCCCCCTCCACGACCAATGCGCCGCCCCGACCGGGAGGGGGGAGGGCGCCTGTCGGGGACCAACTTTCGCGAAGTTGCGAAGGGGAAGGCCGTGCGCCCCCTCTTCAAGACCAAGGCGCCCTCCCAGCCGGGCGGGAAAGGCCACCTGTCGGGGACCTACTTTCGCGAAGTTGCGAATGCGTGTGCCGCACGCCCCCTTGAATAGCCGATGCGCCCCACGTATCCGAGCCCGTTGCGCCGCGATCCCGTGATGAACGGCCCTGCGTGACGGCGCGCGGGGTGTGGCAGGGGGCGCGCGGCCTCTCCATTCGCAACTTTTCCCAAGTAGGTGCCCGACCAGCCGCCCGCAGGCCCGGCAACGCCCCCCACTGCGACGGGCACACACGATGGACCGGCCCGCACCCGGCAGCGAAAGTCGATGACCCGACGGACAGTCCCGTCGGCCCCATCCCTGGCCGTCCGGGTCGAAGTCAACGTGCGGTGGAGGGGCGGGAGTCAAGGGTGGAGCGGAGCGGAATCGGCGCAGCCGACGCGACCGCAGGGAGCGCCCTTTACTGCCGGCCCGGAACCGCCACACTCCGGAAAGTCCGGGCGGCCCCGGTGACCAGCGAAGACGCAGGGCCACCGAAGTCCCCGCCGCTCCGTCAAGGCGGAGCCAACCGGTCACATGGGAAGCGAACGCAGTCGTACCGGCCCCCCGGGCCACTGTGCGTCCTCCCGCAGCGGTGTCACCATCGTCCGCAGGGGCATCGTCACCACGCGGGCCCCGGGCTGTTCCACCTGTACGTCCACGTCGAGCGCGTGCCAGCCCAGCCTCTCGTACAGCGTGACGAGCGGGGGGCGGCAGAAGAGCAGGGCGTGGGCGGGGCCCAGGGTGCGGGCGTGGGACAGGGCCGTCGTGAGGACCTCGCGGGCCAGGCCCCGGCCGCGTACGTCGGGGGCGACCGCTACGCCACCCACCCCGATCACTTCGAGGTCGGTTCCGTCGACCGTCAGGGGGAGGCGTCGCAGGCCCGCGTGGGCCACGAGGCGGCCGTTGTGGCGTATGCCGAAGTGTTCTTCCTTCGGGAGCCAGGCCAGACCGGTCTCCGCGACGCCGAAGGGGTCGTCGCCGGCGCCCAGGATCTCGTCCTGTTCGGTCTTCGTGTACTGGGCGAGCCGGACCGCGCTCGGCCGGTCGGACGTGTGGTGTGGGCTCATCTCCGTATGATCGCAGGCCCGGAACCGGCCCCGCCCCGCTCGGGTCAAGGGGGAGGGCGGGCCGGTTCCGGGGAGCGGGGCGCTACCCGGAGGGGGAGGGTGGGCAGGCCCCGGGCCGTTGCATGCGGGACGGTCAGAGCGACTTGCGGGCCGAGGGGACCGCGAGCTCCGCCGGGTCCTCCGGGTAGTGGCATGCCGTCAGGTGGCCCTCGCGGTTGCCGTCGATCTGGACCAGCGGCGGGTCCTCCGACGCGCACTTGTCCGTCGCCTTCCAGCACCGCGTGCGGAAGCGGCAGCCCGAGGGCGGGTTGACCGGAGAGGGGACGTCGCCGGTCAGGAGGATGCGTTCGCGGCGCGGTACGTCGTCCGCCGTCGCCTCCGGCACCGCCGACAGGAGCGCCTTCGTGTAGGGGTGGCGCGGGTTCCCGTACAGGCTCTCGCGGTCGGCGATCTCCACGATCCGGCCCAGGTACATGACCGCGACCCGCTGCGAGAAGTGCCGTACCACCGCCAGGTCGTGCGCGATGAAGAGGAACGCGATGCCCAGGTCCTTCTGGAGCTTCTGGAGCAGGTTCACCACCTGCGCCTGGATCGAGACGTCGAGCGCCGAGACCGGTTCGTCCGCCACGATCAGTTTGGGCTCCAGGGCGAGCGCCCGGGCCACGCCGATGCGCTGGCGCTGGCCGCCCGAGAATTCGTGCGGGAAGCGGTTGTAGTGCTCCGGGTTGAGGCCGACCGTTTCGAGGAGCTCGCGGACGCGGGCCTCGCGGCCGCCCGCCGGGTTGATGCCGTTGACCTCCATCGGACCCGAGATGATCTTGCCGACCGTCTGGCGCGGGTTCAGCGACGCGTACGGGTCCTGGAAGATCATCTGGATCTCCGAGCGGACCGGCGCCAGCTGCTTGCGCGAGGCGTGCGTGATGTCCTGGCCGCGGTAGGTGATCTTCCCGCCCGTCGGCTCCAGGAGGCGCGTGATCAGCCGGCCCGTCGTCGACTTGCCGCAGCCGGACTCGCCGACCAGGCCCAGGCTCTCGCCCTCGGCGACGGTGAAGTCCAGGCCGTCCACCGCCTGCACGGCGCCGATCCGCCGCTTGAACGGGAAACCGCCCAGGATGGGGAAGTGCTTGGTCAGACCGCTGACATCCAGGAGAGGAGTGCTGTCGCTCATAGTGGTCAAGTCCAGTCTCTTGTACGTCAGTCGGTGCGCGCGCCGCGCCCCGCGGCACCCGCGTAGTCCGCGAAGAATTCCGCCCGCTGCTCCGCGGTGAGGTGGCAGGCCGCGCCCCGGCCCCCGGTCAGTTCGAGGAGCGGCTGCTCGCCCGAGCAGCGCCCGCCCCCGACCTGCTCGGTGAACGCGCACCGCGGGTGGAAGCGGCACCCGGAGGGCGGGTTGAGGAGGCTCGGCGGCGTGCCGGGGATGGGGGAGAGCGGGACGTCCACCGGGCCGTCCAGGGACGGCATCGAGCCGAGCAGGCCCCAGGTGTAGGGGTGCTGGGGCGCGCGCAGGACTTCCTTCTTCGTGCCGCGCTCCACGCACCGGCCGCCGTACATCACCAGGACGTCGTCGGCGATGTCGGCGATCACGCCCAGGTCGTGCGTGATGAAGATGATCGCCGTGCCGAACTCCTGTTGGAGGTCCTTCAGGAGGTCCATGATCTGCGCCTGGACCGTCACGTCGAGTGCCGTGGTCGGCTCGTCGGCGATCAGCAGCGCCGGGTTGCAGACCAGCGACATCGCGATCATCGCGCGCTGGCGCATGCCGCCGGAGAACTGGTGCGGGTAGTCGTCCACACGCAGGTCGGGCTGCGGGATGCCGACCTTCGTCAGCATCTCGATGGACCGGTCCCTGGCCTCCTTCTTGGAGGCGCCGGTGTGCTTGCGGAACGTCTCGCCGATCTGCCGGCCGATGGTGTGGTACGGCGACAGGGACGCGAGCGCGTCCTGGAAGATCATCGCCATCTTGTTGCCGCGCAGCTTCTCCAGCTCCCGCTCGGTGGCGGTGAGGAGCTCCTGGCCGTCCAGCAGGATCTCGCCGTCGATGGCGGTGCTGTCCTTGTGGTGCAGGCCGAGGATGGCGAGGTTGGTGACGGACTTGCCGGAGCCGGACTCGCCCACGATGCCGAGGGTCTTGCCCTTCTCCACCTCGAAGTCGAGGCCGTCCACGGCCTTGACCGTGCCGTCCTCGGTGGAGAAGTGGACGCGCAGGTCGCGTACGGACAGGAAGGGGGTGCTCATCTGATCTGTCTCCCTGAGCCCTAGGCGAGGCGTACGCGCGGGTCGATGAGGGCGTAGACCGCGTCGACGATGATGTTGAAGACGACGATCGCCGTGGCGGCCACCAGGACGACGCCCAGCAGCATGGGCAGGTCGCTGGTGTAGACGGCGCGGACCGAGAGGTCGCCGATGCCGTGCAGGGCGAAGGTCTTCTCGGTGATGATCGCGCCGCCGAGGAGCACACCCAGGTCGAGGCCGAAGATGGTGACGATCGGCCCCATCGCCCCTCGCCAGGCGAAGCGGAAGAAGACCGAGCGGGCGGAGAGGCCCTTGGCCCGGGCCGTGCGGACGTAGTCCTCGCTGAGGGTCTCGACCATCTGGGAGCGGGTCATGCGGGTGTAGTTCGCCGTGAAGATCAGCGAGAGGACCAGCCAGGGGATCAGCAGTCCGGAGAACCACTCGCCGGGGCTCTCGGTGATCGGCGTGTACTGCGGCCGGTCCATCCACTGCAGCTGGTACACGAAGAGGTAGACGGCGAAGACGCCGACGACGTAGATCTGCAGCGAGGACGCGATCAGCGAGGCGGACGACGCGATCTTGTCGATGACCTTGCCCTGCTTGGCGGCGGCCAGCATGCCGGTGCCCACGCCGAACACGACGAAGACGGCCGAGGCGCCGAGCGAGAGGGACACGGTGGTCGGGAAGCGGTCCAGGATCGTGCCAAGGACCGGCTCACGGTTGCGGAACGAGTAACCGAGGCACGGCGCCGGACAGTTGCCGAAGCTGGCGTAGTCGCGGCCCACGAACAGGCCCTGGAACCAGTGCCAGTACTGCACCGGCAGCGAGTCGGCGATCCCGAGGTTGTGCCGCACCAGGTCCAGGGTCTCCGGCGAGCAGACCTTGCCGCAGGCCAGCCGGGCCGGGTCGCGCGGGGCGGCGTAGAAGAGGACGAAGACGAGAACGCTGATGATCAGCAGGATCACCGCGCCACCGACGATGCGGCGAAGGAGGAAGCGGAGCATGGCAGTTGGTTTTCCTGACGGATGCCGTGGGTGAGGAGGGGGTGGGGCGGTCCTCGGGGAGGAGAGGCCGCCCCACCACGGGGGCCGGTCGTCAGGCCTTGACGTACGTCTTGTAGATCAGCGTCGCGGCGAACTGCGGGTCGTGCTGGGCGCCGCCGACCTTGGAGCCGTGCAGGTAGAAGCGGCGCTGGTAGGTCTCCGGGATGATCGGCACGACCTCTTCCATGATCCGCTTGTCGAGCTCGGCCCAGGCCTTGCCGGCTTCCTTCTGGTCGGAGATCTGGGCGTTCTTCTTGATCGCCTCGTTGATCCAGTCGACGTCGGTCTGCGAGATGTTGTTCTGGCCGTCGCCGATGGCCTCACCGTCGAAGAGCGGCTGGATCAGGGTGTAGGCGGTCGGCCAGTCCGGGGACCAGCCGAACCACATGACGTCGAACTTGTTGTCGATGCGCTGGGCCTGGTCGTAGTAGTCCGTCGAGTTGAGCGGCTTGATGACCGGGTCGAAGCCGGCGGCCTTCAGCGCGTTCTCGATGACGACCTTGGTCTTGTCGTACGTGGGGCGCTGCGGGAAGGCGTAGACGATCTTCTGGCCGAGCTTGCCGGCCTTCTTGAGGATGGCCTTGGCGGCGGCCGGGTCGCCCGCGGGCTTCTTCAGCTTGCCGAAGACGTCGAACTTCTCGCGGCCGATGATGTCGGGGCTGAGGATGGTCGTCGCCAGCTCGCCCGCCGACTCGCCGCCGTAGATCCGGCGGATCTGCTCCAGCGGCCACGCGACGTTGAGGGCCTTGCGCACCTCGACGTCGGTGATGCGCTTGGTGTTGATGGCGTAGTAGTACGTACCGGAGGACAGGCCGTTGAAGGACCGCTTCTTGACCTCGGGGTTGGAGAGCACCTTCTGCATGCGCTCGGCCGGGATCGGCTCGTAGATGGCGATCATCTGCTGGTCCTTGCCCTGGTCCGCGATGAAGCGGTCGCAGGAGTCGAGGCCCGTCGGTCCGAACTCGAACTCGAAGCTGTCCGGGTAGGCGGTGCGGATCGGGTCCGTCTTCGGGTCCCAGTGCTTGTTGCGCGTCAGCGTCATCGACTTGTCGATGGAGCGGTGCTTGACGATGTACGGGCCGCAGGAGAACGGCGTCTTGTCGTACTTCTCCTTGGTGTCGTGCTTCACCGGGGTGGCCGCGTACGAGTGCATCGCCAGCGTGAAGTTGAAGTCCGGGCGGGCTTCCTTCAGCTTGAAGGTGACGGTCTTCTTCGCCTTGTCGATGACGATCGAGTCCAGGTGGTCACCGTCGTACGGGCCCTTGTAACCCTCGCGCCACTTGGCGCCCTTGCCGGTCAGCGCCGTCTGGACGTACGAGGCGCCCTCGGTGATGAAGGAGGCCCAGGAGCGCTCGATGCCGTGGCGCACGTCCTCGACCGTGAGCTCGCTGCCGTCCTGCCACTTCAGGCCGTCCTTCAGCGTGAAGGTCCAGGTCTTGTTGCCGTCGGACGCCTTGCCCACATCGGTGGCGAGGTCACCGACGAGGGTCATCTTGCCCTTGTCGTCGATGTAGTAGCCGGTGAGGGTGCGGGCGTACAGGTTGGCGATCGAGGAGTTGTACGCGAAGTAGATGCGCTGCGGGTCCATGTGCGACACGTCGTCCTCGGCGACACCGTAGATCGTGCCGCCCTTCTTCGCGCCGGGGACCTCGGGGGCGGGGCCCTTCGAGTCCTCCGCGGTGCCGATCTTGACGCTGGCCCCGGTGTACTCGGTGGCGCCACCGTGGTTCGAGCCCTTGCCGCCGTTGCCGGAGCCGCCGCTGCTGCACGCGGTGAGGACCATCGATCCACCGGCCGCGACCGAGGTCGCGACGACGAAGTTTCTGCGGGAGAGAGACATGTGGCTACCAACCCTGATTGTCGAAGAAAGAGGAGCGGGAGAACGGCCGGGCACTGCCCCGTCGCGGGTGTCCGGCCGGGGGAGTGTCAGCGTTTGGTCTTCGGGTCCAGCGCGTCGCGCACCGAGTCGCCGAGGAGGTTGAAGGCGACGACGAAGATCACCATCGCGATGCCGGGGAAGGCCATGTACGTGATGTCCTGCTCGTACACCTCGGAGGCGCGCTGGATCATCACGCCCCAGTCGGGGGTGGGCTCCTGAAGTCCCACGCCCAGGAAGGCGAGTCCGGCCTCGGCGGTGACGAACATGGGGAGGGCGAGCGTGGCCTGGATGAGGATCGGCGTCCACAGGTTGGGCAGCAGTTCCTTGAAGATGATCCGGGCCGGTGAGGCACCGGTCACCTTCGCCGCCTCCACGAACTCCCGCTCGCGCAGGGCCAGTACCTCGCCGCGCAGCAGCCGGGCGATGGACGCCCAGCCGAAGGCCGTCATCACCGCGATGAGGCTGGTGACCGTCAGCCAGGTCGGTGTCTTGTCCTCGGGGGCGACGACCACCGAGATCATCACGGGCCAGAAGGCGATGAAGAAGAGCGTCGAGGGGAAGGCGAGCAGGATGTCGATGACCCGGCCGATGAAGTAGTCGGTCTTGCCGCCGAGGTAGCCGGCCGTGATGCCGACGGCGATGCCGATGAGCGTCACGAGGATCGTGGTCGCGGCGGCGATCAGCAGCGAGTTGCGCATGCCGTACAGCAGGAAGGTCAGGACGTCCCGGCCCAGCTGGGGCTCGATGCCGAACCAGAACTCGCTGTCGATGCCGCCGTTCGGCTTGATCGGATAGCTGAACTCGTTGAACAGGCTCGGGTCGTTGACCCCGTACGTCGTGTACGGGTCCTTGCCGTACACCTTCGCGATCAACGGCGCACACAGCGCGACGACAAAGAAGAACAGCACGACACACGCGGCGACGACGCCGGACTTGTCCCGCTTGAACCGGGTCCAGGCGAGCCGGCCCGGCGAACGGCCCTTGCTGCCCAGGTCCTTGGGCGAAGAAGGCGTGCCGGATGCCTTGTCCGTCACTTCAAGCGTGGCGGCAGTGGCGGGAGTTGGCGAGGTCATGGCGCTCCAGGCCCGGAGGGGTCATCAGGAATCCGCAGGACAACCAGCACCCACGGGCTAGGCGCGACTTTCGCAAGGCGTTTCCCACGCGGTCAATGAATCGTCAGGCGCTTTGGGCCGCTCTTGGGTTCCTTGATCAAGAGTTTGCTTGAACATGGGCATGCCATTACTCGGGCGTAATCATGCGTGATGGACAAGAGTGGGCACTCCGGGACGAGCAGGGCAATGAGTCCGATATGAGTCCGATATGCGGGCGGTCGCGTCTCGGAATGCGTACATCCGCATGGGCTCGCACTCGTACGGGCGGGGTAAATGTGCGGTTCGTACGGCTTGCGGCGATATTTGGCGGTACGTGAGATCGCTCGATCGGAACTTACAGCCGGAACAGGAGGACTCCATGCGTGGAGCCACGCACGCCAAGTGGGCCACATGCGCGGTGGCGGTCGCCCTCGCGGCGACGGCCTGCGGTGGCGGGGGAAGCGGCGGCGGTGGCGGCGGCGACGGCTCCGGCATCGTGAGCTCCTCCTGGGGAGACCCGCAGAACCCGCTCGAACCGGCGAACACCAACGAGGTCCAGGGCGGCAAGATCCTCGACATGATCTTCCGGGGTCTCAAGCGGTACGACCCGAAGACCGGCGAGGCCAAGGACATGGTCGCCGAGTCGATCGAAACCAAGGACGCGCGGAACTTCACGGTCAAGATCAAGGACAACTGGAAGTTCAGCAACGGCGAGAAGGTCACCGCCAAGTCCTTCGTGGACGCCTGGAACTACGGCGCCCACCTCAAGAACAACCAGAAGAACGCCTACTTCTTCGGCTACATCGAGGGGTACGACAAGGTCCACCCCGAGAAGGGCGACCCGAGCGCCGAGACCCTCTCCGGACTGAAGGTCGTCGACGAGCGGACCTTCACCGTCAAGCTCAGCCAGAAGTTTTCCACCTGGCCCGACACCCTCGGCTACCCGGCCTTCGCGCCGCTGCCCAAGGCGTTCTACGACGACCATCAGGGCTGGCTCTCCAAGCCCGTCGGCAATGGCCCCTACACCGTGGACTCGTACACCAAGGGCTCGCAGATGTCCCTGCGCAAGTGGGACGGCTACCCCGGCGAGGACAAGGCGCGCAACGGCGGGGTGGACATGAAGGTCTACACCGACAACAGCATCGCCTACACCGACCTGATGGCCGGCAACCTCGACCTCGTCGACGACGTCCCCGCCTCGCAGCTCAGAAACGCCAAGAACGACCTCGGCGACCGCTACATCAACACCCCCGCCGGCATCATCCAGACCCTCGCCTTCCCCATGTACGACAGCAAGTGGAAGAAGGAGGGTGCGGAGAAGGTCCGCCGGGGGCTCTCCATGGCCATCAACCGCGAGCAGATCACCGACACGATCTTCCAGAAGACGCGGACGCCCGCCTCCGACTGGACCTCGCCGGTCCTCGGTGAGAAGGGCGGCTTCAAGAAGGGGCTGTGCGGCGACGCCTGTACGTACGACGCGGCGAAGGCCAAGAAGCTGGTCGAGGAGGGCGGCGGCATCCCCGGCGGCACCCTCAAGGTCACGTACAACGCGGACACCGGCTCCCACAAGGAGTGGGTCGACGCCGTCTGCAACTCCATCAACAGGGCCCTCGACAACGACAAGGCCTGCGTCGCCAGCCCCGTCGGCACCTTCGCCGACTTCCGCAGCAAGGCATCCAAGCAGGAGCTCGACGGTGCCTGGCGCGCGGGCTGGCAGATGGACTATCCGCTGATCCAGAACTTCCTGGAGCCGGTCTACTTCACGGACGCCCCGTCCAACGACGGCAAGTTCTCCGACGAGGAGTTCGACAAGCTCGTCAACGAGGCCAACGGCGAGACGGACACGAGCAAGGCCATCGGCAAGTTCCAGGACGCCGAGAAGATCCTCGCCCGCGACATGCCCGCCATCCCGCTCTGGTACCAGAACGGCAGCGCCGGCTACTCGGACAAGGTCTCCGACGTCTCCCTGAACCAGTTCAGCGTGCCCGTCTACAACGAGATCAAGGTCGACTGAGACGCCGGGAGCCCCGCCATGGGACGTTATGTGATCCGGCGTCTGCTGCAGATGATCCCCGTCTTCATCGGCGCCACGCTGCTCATCTTCCTGATGGTGAACGTGATGGGCGACCCCGTCGCGGGGCTGTGCGGGGACCGCAGGTGCGACCCCGCGACGGCCCTCCGCCTGAAGAAGGAGTTCGGCCTCGATAAGCCGGTGTGGCAGCAGTACCTGACGTACATGGGCAACGTCTTCACCGGCGACTTCGGCACCGCGTTCAACGGCCAGAAGGTCACCGAGCTGATGTCGGCCGCCTTCCCCGTCACCCTGCGCCTGACCCTCGTCGCCATCGTCTTCGAGATCGTCATCGGCATCTCGCTGGGCGTCCTGACGGGCCTGCGGCGCGGGCGCCCCATCGACACCGTGGTCCTGCTGCTCACGCTCGTCGTGATCTCCATCCCCACCTTCGTCACCGGGCTCGTCCTGCAGCTCCTGCTCGGCGTCCAGTGGGGCGTCGTCAAACCCTCCGTGTCGAGCGAGGCGCCCTTCAACGAACTGCTGATCCCGGGACTCGTGCTCGCCTCCGTCTCCCTGGCGTACGTCACCCGCCTGACCCGCACCTCCATCGCGGAGAACCGGCGCGCCGACTACGTCCGCACCGCCGTCGCGAAAGGGCTCCCGCGGCGCCGCGTCATCACCCGCCACCTGCTGCGCAACTCACTGATCCCCGTCGTCACCTTCATCGGCACCGACGTGGGCGCCCTGATGGGCGGCGCCATCGTCACCGAGCGGATCTTCAACATCCACGGCGTCGGCTTCCAGCTCTACCAAGGGATTCTGCGCCAGAGCACGCAGACCGTCGTCGGTTTTGTGACCGTGCTGGTGCTGGTCTTCCTGGTGGCCAACCTCATCGTCGACCTCCTGTACGCCGTACTCGACCCGAGGATCCGCTATGCCTGAACCGCAGGAGCCGGAGCGCGCCATGGCCGCCACCGGCATGGGCGGCGCGATGGACCTCGCCGCGAGCGAGGCGACGTCACTGGAGAAGGCGCCGGTCGGCCCCGACGGCGGTGGACCCGACGGCAGCGGGCCCACCGCCCCGGCCCGCAGCCTGTGGTCCGACGCCTGGCGGGACCTGCGGCGCAACCCCATCTTCATCGTCTCGGGGCTGATCATCCTCTTCCTCGTCGTCATCTCCCTCTGGCCCTCGCTGATCGCCTCCCGCAACCCGCTCGACTGCGACCTCGCCAACGCCCAGAAGGGCTCGGCACCCGGCCACCCCTTCGGCTTCAACGAGCAGGGCTGCGACGTCTACACGCGCGTCGTGTACGGCACCCGGGTCTCGGTCACCGTCGGCGTCTGCGCCACCCTCGGCGTCGCGGTCATCGGCAGCGTGCTCGGCGGGCTCGCCGGGTTCTTCGGCGGCGCGTGGGACGCCGTCCTCTCCCGCATCACCGACATCTTCTTCGCCATCCCCGTCGTCCTCGGCGGCCTGGTGCTCCTGTCGGTGGTCACCAGCTCCACCGTCTGGCCCGTCGTCGGCTTCATGGTGCTGCTCGGCTGGCCGCAGATCTCCCGCATCGCGCGCGGCTCGGTCATCACCGCCAAGCAGAACGACTACGTCCAGGCAGCGCGGGCCCTCGGCGCCTCCAACTCCCGGATGCTGCTCCGCCACATCACCCCGAACGCCGTCGCCCCGGTCATCGTCGTCGCGACCATCGCGCTCGGCACGTACATCGCCCTGGAGGCCACCCTCTCCTACCTCGGCGTCGGCCTGAAGCCGCCGACCGTCAGCTGGGGCATCGACATCTCGGCCGCCTCCCAGTACATCCGCAACGCCCCGCACATGCTGCTCTGGCCGGCCGGGGCCCTCGCGATCACCGTGCTCGCGTTCATCATGCTCGGCGACGCGGTGCGCGACGCCCTCGACCCGAAGCTGAGGTAGGCGCCCATGGCAACCGTGGCATCCGAGGCACCCGCACCCGAGGGACCCCACTCCGCCAAGCTGCTCGAAGTCCGCGACCTGCACGTGGAGTTCCGTACCAGGGACGGGGTCGCCAAGGCCGTCAACGGCGTCGACTACAGCGTCGCCGCGGGCGAGACCCTCGCCGTCCTCGGCGAGTCCGGCTCCGGCAAGTCCGTGACCGCCCAGGCCGTCATGGGCATCCTCGACACCCCGCCCGGCAGGATCACCAAGGGGGAGATCCTCTTCCGGGGCCGGGACCTCCTCAAGCTGAAGGAGGGCGAGCGGCGCAAGGTCCGCGGCGCCGGCATGGCGATGATCTTCCAGGACGCGCTGTCCTCCCTGAACCCGGTGCTGAGCGTCGGCGAACAGCTCGGCGAGATGTACGTCGTGCACAAGGGCATGTCGAGGAAGGACGCGAAGGCCAAGGCCGTCGAGCTGATGGACCGCGTGCGCATCCCGGCGGCCAGGGAGCGCGTCGGGCAGTACCCGCACCAGTTCAGCGGCGGCATGCGCCAGCGCATCATGATCGCCATGGCGATGGCGCTCGAACCCTCGCTGATCATCGCCGACGAGCCCACCACCGCCCTCGACGTGACCGTCCAGGCGCAGGTCATGGACCTGCTCGCGGAGCTCCAGCGCGAGATGAACATGGGGCTGATCCTCATCACCCACGACCTCGGCGTCGTCGCGGACGTCGCCGACACCATCGCCGTCATGTACGCGGGCCGCATCGTCGAACGGGCCCCCGTCCACGAGATCTACCGGGCCCCCGCCCACCCGTACACCCTCGGCCTGCTCGAATCCATCCCGCGCCTCGACCAGAAGGGCCGGGAGCTCTACGCGATCAAGGGCCTGCCGCCGAACCTCATGAACATCCCGCCCGGCTGCCCCTTCCACCCCCGCTGCCCCATGGCCCAGGACATCTGCGTGACCGACGATCCACCGCTCGCGAAGGTCACGTACGAAGGACTGACCGCCGACCGCGGGAGCGCCTGCCACTTCTGGAAGGAGACGCTCGATGCGACACGCTGAGGGCGGCATGCGACCCGGTGCGGGCGGCGAGCCGATCCTCCAGGTCCGCGGCCTCGTCAAGCACTACCCGCTGACCCGGGGCATCGTCATCCGCAAGCAGGTCGGCGCGGTCAAGGCCGTCGACGGCGTCGACTTCGACCTGGCGCGGGGCGAGACGCTCGGTATCGTGGGGGAGTCCGGCTGCGGCAAGTCGACGGTCGCGAAGATGCTGGTGAACCTGGAGCGGCCCACCGCGGGGCAGATCCGTTACAAGGGCGAGGACATCACCCAGCTGTCGGGGCGTGCCCTGAAGGCGGTGCGCCGCAACATCCAGATGGTGTTCCAGGACCCCTACACCTCGCTCAACCCGCGGATGACCGTCGGCGACATCATCGGCGAGCCGTACGAGATCCACCCCGAGGTCGCCCCGAAGGGCTCGCGGCGGCAGAAGGTCCAGGAGCTCCTCGACGTCGTCGGGCTCAACCCCGAGTACATCAACCGCTATCCCCACCAGTTCTCCGGCGGCCAGCGCCAGCGCATCGGCATCGCCCGCGGCCTCGCGCTGCGGCCCGAGGTCATCGTCGCCGACGAACCGGTCTCCGCGCTCGACGTCTCCGTCCAGGCGCAGGTCATCAACCTCCTGGACAAGCTGCAAAACGAGTTCGACCTGAGCTACGTCTTCATCGCCCACGACCTGTCGATCGTGCGGCACATCTCCGACCGGGTCGGCGTGATGTACCTCGGGCGGATCATCGAGATCGGCTCGGACGAGGAGATCTACGAACACCCCACGCACCCCTACACCCAGGCGCTGCTCTCCGCCGTGCCGGTCCCCGACCCCCAGGCGCGCGAGCACCGGGAGCGGATCATCCTCTCCGGAGACGTGCCCTCGCCCGCGAACCCGCCCTCGGGCTGCCGGTTCCGCACCCGCTGCTGGAAGGCGCGGGAGCGGTGCGCGCTTGAGGTCCCTGCGCTCGCGGTGCCCGCGGAGTTCCGGTACGAGGACGGGCCCGCGGCGCACGACTCGGCCTGCCACTTCGCCGAGGAGAAGCAGGTCGTGCCGTAGGCAGCCGCGGGCCCGCGGTCTGTCACATCCCCAGGGAGCGCTTCAGGAAGTCGACCTGGAGCAGCAGCATGTTCTCCGCGACCTGCTCCTGCGGCGTCATGTGCGTGACGCCGGAGAGCGGCAGGACCTCGTGCGGGCGGCCCGCGGCGAGCAGCGCCGAGGAGAGCCGCAGGGAGTGCGCCACCACCACGTTGTCGTCGGCGAGGCCGTGCACGATCAGCATCGGGCGGTGCGGTTCGGCGGCTTCGACGAGTCCGTCGTCCCAGATCAGGGAGTTGTGCCGGTACGTCTCCTGACTGCGGGCCGGGTCGCCCAGGTACCGCTCCTCGTAGTGCGTGTCGTAGAGCCGCAGATCCGTCACCGGGGCGCCGACCACCGCCGCGTGGAACACGTCGGGGCGGCGCAGCGCGGCCATGCCGGCCAGGTAGCCGCCGAAGGACCAGCCGCGGATCGCCACCCGGCCGAGGTCGAAGGGGAACCGGTCGGCGAGTGAGTGGAGCGCGTCGATCTGGTCCTCAAGGGTCAGCGTCTTGTCGTACTTGATCGACTTCTCCCAGCCGGGGGAGTGGCCCGGGGTGCCGCGGCCGTCCGCGACGAGCACCGCGAAGCCCTGATCGGCGAACCACTGCGAGGTCAGGAAGATGTTGTGCGCGCGCTGGACGCGCTGGCCGTGCGGGCCGCCGTACGGATCGAGGAGTACCGGAAGGGGCCCGTCCGTCTCCTTGTAATCAGTGGGGAGCAGGACGGCGCACGGAATCTTCCGCGTGCCCCCTTCGGTGAGCGTCACGCGCGGAGTGAGCCCCGGGCGCTGGGCGTGTGAGGCGACGGTCGCCACCTGCTTGCCCTCGCGCAGCACCTGGACCCGAGCGCCGGGACGGTCGAGTGTGGCGGACACCAGGACGGTGAGGCCGCCGCGGCCGCCCCCACGGACCGCGGAGTGCACACCGGGCTCCTGGGACACCCGCTCCACACCCAGTTCGTTGACGCGGTACACATGGATCTCACCGGTCTCGGGGTCGGCCGCACCCGCGCCCGCCGACGCCGAGATCAGAATGTCCTCCTCCGTCACGTCCAGGACCGCCCTGACGTGCAACTGGGGCCCGGTCAGCGGCCGTTCCCCCCACGCCAGGACGCGCGCGCCGCCCTCGTCCGCGATCCGCACCAGCTTCCCGCTGGGCGACCAGCACGGCACCCCAGGGAAAAGTTCAAGCCATTCTGGATCCTCCTCGGCGTGCACCATCCGCGTCGACCCGCCGTCCGGATCCACCGCCAGATACAGCTGGCTGCCCTGGTCGCGCGACTGCACCAGCAGCAGCGGAGCGCCGTCCGCCGACCAGTGCACGCGCGCGAGATAGGGGAAGCGGACGCGGTCCCAGACCACCTCGGTGCGCGACCCGTCCAGACCCAGGACGAACAGCCGTACGTCCGCGTTGGGCGTGCCCGCGGCCGGGTACGCGACCCGCGCGGGTTCCCGCTCCGGATGCGCCGGGTCCGCGATCCACCAGCGCTGTACGGGAGCGTCGTCGACCCGCGCGACGAGCAGCCGGTCCGACTCCGGCGACCACCAGAAGCCCCGCGAACGGCCCATCTCCTCGGCCGCGATGAACTCCGCGAGACCGTAGCCGACCGTCGCCTCCTGGCCCGGCTCCGGCTCCGCCAGGGCCCGGTCGCCCGTACCGTCGGCGCCCGTCACCCGCAGGGCGCCCCGCGCCACGTACGCCACGTGCCGCCCGTCCGGCGAGGGGCGCGGGTCGATCACCGGGCCCGGCGCGGGCAGTTCACGGGCCGTGCCCGCGCGTAGCTCCGCCGCGAAGAGCCGGCCCGACAGCGCGAACGCCGCCAGCTCCACCGCCGCGTCGGTCGCGTACCCCACGATGCCCGCGCCGCCCTCACGGCTGCGCTCGCGCCGGGCGCGCTCCTCGGGGGACAACTGCTCGGCCGCGCCGCCAAGGAGCACGTCCGGATCGGCCGCCACGCGCTCGCCGCCGCCGTCCGACACGTCCAGGACCCAGAGCCGGTTCGTCCGGTCCGTGCCGTCGGACGAGCGCAGGAAGACGAGGCGCGATCCGTCCGGCGCCACCGTGAACGCACGGGGCGCGCCGAGAGTGAAGCGCTGCGTGCGGGCGTGCTGACGCGGAAAGGAGAGCCGCTGCGCCGGGCTCTCGTCGGGCCTGGGATTTCCGGGGTTCTCGGTGGTCATCCCCCGAGCCTATGGCTCATGCGCCCCCCTGTGCTGCCGTGCTCCGAGTCATGCGTCCGCACGGATAGTTATGATCCGTAGCGCTTGGTGGGTATGTACCTGCTGGCGTCCGCACTGGGTTACGGCAACGACTTGGAGGTGACCGCCGTGGCACTCTCGATTTCGGCGGTGGTGCTGCTGGCGATCATCGTCTTCCTGCTGGTCAAGAAGTCAGGTCTGAAGGCGGGGCACGCGGTCGTCTGTACGCTGCTCGGCTTCTACCTGGCGAGCTCGTCCATGGCACCGACCATCAACGAGCTGACGACGAACGTGGCGGGGATGATCGGCGACATCAAGTTCTGACCGGGGCTCGTAGGGTGGTCCCATGACGGAACTGCCCGCCCGGCGCCTGCTGCTCGTGCACGCGCACCCCGACGACGAGTCGATCACCACCGGCGCGACCATGGCCAAGTACGCGGCCGAGGGCGCCCACGTCACCTTGGTGACGTGCACGCTCGGCGAGGAGGGCGAGGTCATCCCGGCCGAGCTCGCCCACCTCGCCGCCGACCGCGAGGACTCCCTGGGCGCCCACCGCATCGGGGAACTGGCCGCCGCCATGAAGGAAGTAGGGGTCACCGACCACCGCTTCCTCGGCGGCCCCGGGCGCTACCGCGACTCCGGGATGATGGGCACCGAGCAGAACGACCGCCCCGGCTCCTTCTGGTCGGCGGACCTCGACGAGGCCGCCGCCCACCTGGTCGAGGTGGTCCGCGAGGTGCGCCCGCAGGTCCTCGTGACGTACGACCCCGACGGCGGCTACGGCCACCCCGACCACATCAAGGCGCACCGCGTCGCCATGCGCGCCGCCGAACTCGCCGCCGATCCCGCCTTCCGCGCCGACCTCGGCGCGCCCCACACCGTCAGCAAGATCTACTGGAACCGCGCCCCGCGGTCCGTGGTCGAGGAGCGCTTCCGCTGGCTGGCGGGAGCGCTGGGGCACTCGCCGTTCGGCTCGCCCGCCGCCGTCGCCGACGTGCCCGGCGTCACGGACGACGAGCGGATCACGACCGAGATCGACGGCAGGGCCTTCAAGGCCGCCAAGACGGCGGCGATGGCGGCCCACGTCACCCAGATCACCGTGAGCGGCCCGCTCTTCGTCCTCTCCAACCAGCTCGCGCAGCCCGTCTTCGATGTGGAGTACTACGAGCTGGTGCGGGGAGAAGCGTCGTCAGGACCGGCCCGTGAGACCGATCTTTTCGCCGGTCTCGAAAAGATGACGGATGTGGCGGAGGTGACCGCGCTGTGAGTACGCGATCTCGTGCGGCGTCGTCGGGGACCGGGTCCAAGGCGGCTTCCGGTGGGTCCAAGGCCCCCGGCGGGGCCGGTGCGGGTGCCGCCGTCGCCGGCGGCGGCTTCCTCGCCCAGCCCCTCAGACCGGGGCGCCTCGCCGCCTACGCCGGGCTCTTCGTGTTCGGCGCCCTCGTCGGCGCCGCCGGAGCACTCGTCCAAGGCGGCTTCTTCCCCGCCGGGTTGCTGCTCGCGCTCGTCGGCGCCGCCGGTGCCTTCTACGGCGGGGCACGGGCGGTCGGCACCAAGGCGGGGGCCGTCGCGCCCGCCGCGGGCTGGCTCGTCGTGGTGATGCTGCTCACCGCCACCAGACCCGAGGGCGACTTCCTCTTCGGCGCGGATCTCGGCTCGTACGGCTTCCTGCTCGGCGGAATGGCCGTCGCTGTGATGTGCGCCACGCTCGGGCAGGGCTCGCAACCGAGCGCGTCCGCCGCCCGACTTGGCAAGTGACGTACCACTTCGGACCGTGTCCCGCAGGGGTTTGACGCCGGTCACGGAATGAGTGCCGACGGCGGCCAGTATGGTGGTGCGGCCGCCGAGCCTCCCCAACCTCCGGCCGGGGGGACCCCGGACGAGGTCGAGCCGGGCGGCGGAGTCAACCAGGAGAACCTGCCTTGAGTCGTGAAACTGACAGTTCGTCCTCCGGGCCCCAGGGGCGCGGTGGAGCCGCATACCCCTCGGGGACGCCGCCGTACGGCTCCCCGGCACAGGGCGCTGCCGCCGACGGCGGCGCGGACGGCGCGCGGCGGCAGGCCGCCGGCGAGCGGCCCGACGAGCCAGAGACCCAGACCACGCTGACCACCCGCATCCGGATCAACATCCCGGGTTCGCGGCCCATCCCGCCGGTCGTCATGCGTACGCCGGTCGGTGACGAGGGCTCGCACGGGGACTCCTCGTCCTCGTCCTCGGACGACGACGGCCGCGGGGACGGCGCAGCGCCGGGTGCTCCCGGTGCTCCTGGTGCTCCCGGTGCGGGAGGCACGGGCGGGGCGACGGGGGCCGGAGCCTCGGCCTCGGCGGCTTCCCCGGCCTCCTCGGCCGAGGGAGGTCAGGCGCCCTCGTCCTCGGCCGACGAGAAGACGAGCGACTGGTTCGCGCCGCGCAAGCCCGCGCGGGCCGACGGCGGAAACGGACCGAGCGGTTCGGGTGCTCCCGGGTCCCATGGTTCCGGGACCAACGGCTCCGGTGTGAACGGGTCCGGTGCGAATGGGTCCGGTGCGAACGGATCCGGGGCGAATGGTTCCGGTACGGGGCAGTTCGACGTGTCCGGCGCCGTGGCGTCGGGCCCGCTCGGTTCGGGCGGTCCGCAGGGCGACCCGCACCGCGGCGACCTGCCGTACTTCTCCGGCGGTACGGGCGGCGCAGGGGACTCCCGGCCCGCGGGACCGACCGGCGGCCCCGTCACGGGCGACAGCCCGCTGGCGGCGCCGGGCCGGCACGCTGCTCCGGGCGCACCCGGCGGCCCCGCCGACTCCGGTGCGCGGCCGCCCCGTTCCGGCGCCATGAGCGACGACACCGCGATCCTCACGCCGCAGAAGCCCGGCCCGGTCCCGCCGCCGCCCGGCGCCAACGTCTCCGGTGAGACCCTCACCAGCGGCATCCCCGTCGTACCGCCCACGCAGGACAACTCCCCGTTCGCGCCGGGCCCGCAGGGTGAAGGACCGGTTCCGCACACCCCGCCGAAGCTGCCCGACCCGGTGCGCTCGGACGTTCCGCCCGCCGCTCCCGCGCCGAAAAAGAAGAAGGGCCGCAACAAGCTGGTCCTCCTCGCGGTCGCCGTCGTGGTCGCGGGCTGCGGGGCGTACGGCGCGGGCCTGTTGATGAACCACGCCGACGTCCCGAAGGGCACCACCGTGCTCGGCGTCGACATCGGTGGCGGCACCCGCGACGAGGCCGTGAAGAAGCTCGACGCGGCCCTCGACGCGCGCGTCACCAAGCCGCTGAAGCTCTCGGTGGACGGTGACGCGGTCACGCTCAAGCCGGACCAGGCGGGCCTCACCCTGGACAGCCAGGCCACCGTCCGCGAGGCCGCGGGCAGCGACTACAACCCCGTCTCGGTGATCGGCTCGCTCTTCGGCGGGCAGCGCGTCGTCGAGCCCGTCATGCCCGTCGACGAGGAGAAGCTCGCGGCGGCCCTGGAGCGCGCGGCGGGCGGCTCGGGCACGGCGCAGGACGGCACGGTCAAGTTCGTGCCGGGCAAGGCCGTCCCGGTCTACGGCAAGGTCGGCAAGGGCATCGACCCGCAGGCGTCGACCGCTTCGGTCGCCGAGGCGTACAAGAAGCAGGTCGAGACGGGCAGCGCGGGCGCGGTCCAGGTGCCGGTCTCCACCCGTAGGCCGACCGTCTCCAAGGCCGAGGTCGACAAGTTCATGACCCGGTTCGCCAAGCCGGCCATGTCCGCCAACGTCACGATCAAGGCGGGCGCCAAGTCGATCCCCTTCGGCCCGGAGAGGTCGCTGCCGAAGATCCTGCAGACGAAGGCCCTCAAGGACGGCACCCTCCAGGTGCACTACAACCTCGAAGAGCTCAAGAAGCTGTACGGCAACGTGTTCGACGGCGTCCTGATCCAGCGCGGCGACGGCTCGAAGACGCCGGTCCAGCCGACCGACGTGGCCGCGGCGATGGGCAAGGCGCTGGTCGGCAAGACCCCCGCCGAGCGGATCGGCGTCATCGAGACGAACGCGAGCTGATCCCTCCCGGCTCACGGACTCCGGCATGACATCTGTCATGCCGGAGTCCGTACCATCGACACTGCCGCCGTGACCTGCGGTTTTGTGACGATGGTGCGCATGACGACGACCACAGCACCGCCCGCCACCAGCGCGGTGAGCTTCGAGCAGGTGACCAAGAGCTACGGCGACGTCCGCGCCGTCGACGGCCTGACCCTCGACCTCCACCCGGGCGAGACGGTGGCGCTCCTCGGACCGAACGGCGCGGGCAAGTCCTCCACCCTCGACCTGCTGCTCGGCCTGCGCAGGCCGGACAGCGGAAGCGTGCGGGTCTACGGGACCGAGCCGCGCGAGGCCATCACCGCGGGCCGGGTCGGCGCCATGCTGCAGAGCGGCGGGCTGATGGGCGAGGTCACCGTGCGCGAGCTGGTGACGCTCGCCTGCGAGCTGCACCCGAGGCCCCACCGCGTCAACGACGTGCTCGCCCACGCGGGCATCACCCAGCTCGCGGACCGCAAGGCCGACAAGCTCTCCGGAGGCCAGGAGCAGCGCGTCCGCTTCGCGCTCGCCACGGCAGGCGCCAACGACCTGATCGTCCTGGACGAGCCGACCACCGGCATGGACGTCACCGCGCGCCAGGCGTTCTGGGCGACCATGCGCGAGCAGGCGGACCGGGGCCGCGCGGTCCTCTTCGCCACGCACTATCTGGAGGAGGCCGACGCGATCGCCGACCGCGTCCTGGTCCTGCACCGCGGCCGGCTCCTCGCGGACGGCACCGCGGCCGAGATCAAGGCGAAGGCGGGCGCCCGCAAGGTCGCGTTCGACCTGGAGCGCATCGACGCGGAGCTCACGGAACACCTCCGCGCGCTGCCCTTCCTGACCACCCTCGACGTCGCGGGCCACACGGTCCGCCTCCAGTCGACGGACGCCGACGCCACCGTGCACGCGCTGTACGGGCTCGGCGTCCACCCCCGCAACCTCGAAGTCGCCGGGCTCGGCCTGGAGCAGGCCTTCGTGGCGATCACCGAGGCCGAGGAGGCCAGGACCGCGTGACAGGCACCCACGGCATGAACAGCCTCATCAAGCTCGAAATCACCCGCGCCCTGCGCAACCGCAAGTTCCTCTTCTTCTCCGTCGTCTATCCGTCGATGCTCTTCCTGATCATCGCGGGCACGCAGGACTCCGACCAGGTTCCCGACACGGGCCTGTCCGTCCCCGCGTTCATGATGGTCTCGATGGCGTCCTTCGGCGCCCTCACCGCCGTACTCATGGGCAACAGCGAGCGCATCGCCAAGGAGCGTGAGAGCGGCTGGGTGCGGCAGTTGCGCCTGACGGCGCTCCCCGGGCGGGGGTACGTCCTGGCGAAGACCGCGAGCGCGGCCGTGGTCAGCCTGCCGTCCATCGTCGTGGTGTTCGCGGTCGCCGCGATCTTCAAGGGCGTCCGCTTCGACGCCTGGCAGTGGCTGGCGCTGACCGGCGCGATCTGGGCGGGCAGCCTCTGCTTCGCCGCCCTCGGCGTGGCCATCGGCTACCTCGCGTCCGGTGACGCCGTGCGCCCGATCACGATGATCGTCTACTTCGGGCTCTCCCTGCTCGGCGGCCTCTGGATGCCGGTGACGACGTTCCCGCACTGGCTCCAGGAGGCGGCGTCCTGGCTGCCCACCCACGCGTACGCTGCCCTCGGGCAGGCCATCGAACTGGGCGACGCACCGCACGCGAAGGACATCACGCTCCTGGTCGCCTACTTCCTTCTCTTCGCGGGCGGCGCGGCATGGCTGTACCGGAAGGACACCCTGAAGGCGTGAGCACGACCCGGGGCGCCGAGCGCGCCCGCGAGACCGGCCCGTTCGACGACGGCCACCCGCTGCAGACGTTCGGGCGGCCCGTCCTCGGCCGCCGCCAGGTCCTCACGAAGGCCGTCTGGATCGGCATCTGGCTGGTCTTCCTGGCGAGCCCCGTCCGCGACCTCGTGATGACCGGGCGGAGCGCCGCAGCCACCGCCCTCGGCGCGCTGGGCCTCGCGGCCTTCGTGGCCTGCTACCTCACACTCGTCTTCCGTTACACGACCCGGATGCTCGACCGGCGCGCGGTGTACGTGTCGTTCGCCGCGCAGTTGACGCTCGCCGTGGTCCTCGCGCTCGGCTTCGGCACCGACTGGCTCGGGCTCTTCGTGTACGTCTCCGTGTCCGCCGGCGCCGTCCTGCCGATGCGGTACGCGACCTGGACCATCCCCGCGGTCACCGCCGTGATGGTCGTGGTGGGCCTGCGCACGGACGGCCTGCGGGACCTGCTCGGCAACCTGGCCGTGCTCAGCGTCCTCGTGGGGTTCGCGATGGCAGGCGTGCGCCAGCTGGTCCGTACGACGATCCAGCTGCGGCAGGCCCGCGCCACCGTCGCCCAACTGGCCGCGAACGAGGAGCGACTGCGCCTCGCCAGGGACCTGCACGACCTGCTCGGCCACTCGCTCTCCCTCATCACGCTCAAGAGCGAGCTCGCCGGCCGGATGCTGCCCGACCACCCCGGTCAGGCGGCCCGGCAGGTCGCCGACATCGAGCAGGTCAGCCGCCAGGCCCTGGTGGACGTGCGCGAGGCCGTCTCCGGCTACCGCAGGCGCACCCTGGCCGGTGAGCTGGCCGGCGCCCGCACCGCGCTGGCCGCGGCGGGCATCGAGGCCGACGTGCCGCTGGAGCCGCCCGCCGAACTGCCGGGGGAGGAGGCGGAGGCGGCGCTGGCGTGGGCGCTGCGGGAGGCCGTGACCAACGTCGTGCGGCACAGCGGGGCCCGCCGGTGCACGGTGGCGTTCACGGCACGGAAGACGCTCGACGGGCCGCTCCTCGAACTCTCCGTGCAAGACGACGGAGTGGGCGGCTCCGGCACCGCCGCGGGCAACGGCCTGACGGGCCTCGGCGAACGCGTGGAGGCGGTCGGCGGCATCCTGGAGACGGACCCGGGCCCCCACCACGGCTTTCGCTTGACGGTCCGGGTGCCCCTTGCGGCGGCCCCCACGACACCCGGATGAGCCATGCGCCCCCTTGTGCTGCTGTGCGTCGAGCCATGCGCGCACACGGAAAATTATGATCCGTAGCGCTCTGAGGGAATGTTCGGAGCATGTTGCTTGAGCCCGACGAACAGGGAGAGCGCCATGGCATCCGCACCACCCGACTCCGCGCCGCAGTTCGAACTCCGCTGCGGTGGCCTGCACGTGACCATCCAGCGCGTGCCCGTGTGGCTTGTCTCGCTCGTCACCACCGCCGGTGGCATCGGCGCCGCATGGTGGGCCCAGTGATCACCGGCCGTAACCTGAGGCCCATGGAAGAGACGTCCCGCGACCCCGGCCACCACCCCGCCGACTCCGTGCGGGTCCTCCTCGCCGAGGACCAGTCGATGGTCCGTGAGGCCCTCGCGGCGCTGCTCGGGCTGGAGCCGGACATCGAGGTCGTCGCCCAGGTGGCCCGCGGCGACGAGGTGGTCGCCGCGGCCCGCGCACACGCCGTGGACGTGGCGCTGCTCGACATCGAGATGCCCGGCATGACCGGCATCGAGGCGGCGGCCGAGCTGCACGCCGCGCTGCCCGCCCTGAAGATCGTCGTGCTCACCACCTTCGGGCGCCCCGGCTATCTGCGCGGCGCCATGGAGGCGGGCGCCGACGCGTTCCTCGTCAAGGACGCCCCCGCGGCCCAGCTCGCCGCGGCGGTGCGCAAGGTGCTCGCGGGGGAACGGGTCATCGACCCCACGCTGGCGGCGGCCGCGCTCGCGGAGGGCGCGAACCCGCTGACGGACCGCGAGCGTGAGGTGCTGCGCGCGGCCGCGGGCGGCGCCACCAACGCCGAGCTCGCCAAGGCCCTGCACCTCTCCCAGGGCACCGTCCGCAACTACCTCTCGACGGCCATCCAGAAGCTCGCCGTCCGCAACCGCGCCGAGGCGGTCAGCACCGCCACGGACAAGGGCTGGCTCTGACGCTCCGGCGGCCCCGCTCGTCAGTTCAGCATCGCCCGCGCCCCCAGGGCCTGCTGTCTGGCCCGGTCGGCCGTCGCCGGGTCCAGGCCGGCGACGTGGTCGGCGTAGGTGTCCAGCTCCCGCGCACCCGCAAGGAACTCGCCCTTGTGCACGAGGAGTTGGGCGCGTTCGTAGTGCAGCCGGGGCGGCGGTGACGGCAGGAGCAGGCAGAGGTCGACCGCCCAGAGCGAGACGTCGGCGCGCTCGGGGCGGGGCGCCGCCCAGGCGCGGATGTTGTTGAGGATGCGCGCCACGATGTCCAGCGGGTCCGCGGGGCTCAGCATCGACGGTTCGGGCGGGGCCCCCGTGGCCGCCGCCACGAGCAGCTCCACGTCGGTGCCGGTGAGCAGTCGGCCGCCGTCGAAGGGGTCGGCGAGGACCTGGTCGTCGCGCGGCCCGAAGCCGACGACGAAGCGTCCGGGGAGCGCGACTCCGTGGACGGGGGCGCCCGCGCGCCGCGCCACTTCCATCCAGACGACGGAGAGCAGGATCGGCAGGCCCCTGCGGCGGCGCAGGACCTGGTGCAGGAGCGAGGAGTCGAGGCGTTGGTAGTCGCCGGGCCTGCCCTTGAAGCCGCAGCGCGCGCCGAGGAGCTCGGCCAGGGCAGCGGCCCAGGCGCGCGGGTCGTCGGCGCGGCGGGAGCGGCGGCCGGGCGCGGCCTGTTCCGCGAGCCGGTCGAGCAGGCGCCGTGCGGCGTCGATGTCCGCCTCGTCGAGCGAGGGGTCGGCCTCGGTGCCGATCAGCAGGCACAGCAGCGCCAGATCGGGCCGGGCGGACTCGGCCTCGGCCGCGAACAGCCGCCGCCACTCGGTGGTTCCGGGGGGTCGGGGGTGCATACGTCCGTGGTGCCCGGTCGCCTCGATCGATACGTCCGAGATCGATACGTCCGTCCGGGCGGGCCGCGCCGCCCGGCCCTGTCAGTTCAGCATCGCCCGCGCGGCCCGCGCCTGCTGGCGCACCCGGTCCGCCGTGGTCGGCTCCACCGGAGTCACCACATCCGCGTACGCGTCGAGCTCCGCCGCGCCCCCCAGGAAATCGCCCCGCTGGACGAGGAGTTGGGCCCGTTCGTAGCGCAGCCGGGCCGGATGGGCGGGCAGCAGGAGCGACAGCTCAAGGGCCCAAAGGGCGACGTCGGACCGCTCGGGCCTGGCGGCGGCCCAGGCCCGGATGTTGTTGAGGATCCGCTGCACGATGTTCAGCGGGTCCGCGGGCGTCAGCATGGACGGCTGGATGCCGCTGCCCGCGGTCCCGGCCACGAGCAGCTCCGCGTCGGTGCCGGTGAGCAGCCTGCCGCCGTCGAAGGGGTCGGCGAGGACCTGGTCGTCGCGCGGCCCGAAGCCGACGACGAAGTGCCCCGGGAGCGCGACTCCGTAGACGGGGGCGCCCGCGCGCCGCGCCACTTCCATCCACACCACGGAGAGCAGGATCGGCAGGCCCCTGCGGCGGCGCAGGACCTGGTGCAGGAGCGAGGAGTCAAGACGCTGGTAATCGCCCGGTGTTCCCTCGAACCCGCACTGTTCACCGAGGAGTTCGGCCATCGCCGTCGCCCACGCGCGCGGCCCGCCGGGCCGGAACGGCAACAGGCCCGCGAGGCGGTCGAGCTCGATCTCGGCGGCGTCGATCCCCGCCTCGTCGAGCGAGGGATCCGCCTCGGCGCCGATCAGCAGGCACAGCGGCGCCAGACCGGGCCGTTCCGACCGCGCCTCTTCGGCGAACCGCCGCCGCCATTCGCCGGACTCCGCGTGCATACGTGCCTCGTGTCTGCCCTCGCCGGGCGCTGTCTCCGTGCCGTGCTCTGCTCTGTCGTGCCTGTCGTGCCGTGCTCCGCCGGGCCCCGCCGCTCCCGCTCAGGCAGGGCCGTACCGGTAGTGGTGATAGGCGTGATGAGCGGCGAAACCCATCCCGCCGTACAGCGCCCGCGCGCTGTCGTTGTCGTCCTCGACCTGCAGCCAGGCCGCCGAAGCGCCCTCGGACAGGGCCTGCCTGGCCAGTGCGGTCATCACCGCGGTGGCGAGCCCCTGGCGCCGGTGCTCCGGGTCCACCTCGACGGCCATGAAGCCCGCCCAGCGTCCGTCCACCACGCACCGCCCGATGGCGGCCGGGGCGTCACCGCTCCCGGGCACGGAAGCGAACCATACCGAGGGCCCGCCCGCCAGCACCTTGAGTACATGCGGTCCGGGTACCCCGAACCGCTTGTACCGCCGCAGCCACGGCTCGTCGAAGGAGCGGGAGAGCACGACACGGTCCACGTCCGCGGCCAGGTCGCCGACCGGGGCGAGCCCGCCGACGTGCAGCTCGGCGGTCACCTCGCGCACCCAGCCGCGCTCCTCCAAGCCGGCGCAGAGCAGTTCCTGCGTGCCCTCGGCGCCGGTCGCGGTCTGCACGTACGGCGGCAGGTCACGGGCCGCGTACCAGTCGCGTACGTACGAGAGGGCCTCGTCGAGCGGCCGCCCCGGATCGCCCAGCGGCAGCACGGAGTTGGCCCGCCGCGTGAACCCCGCCGCCGACCGCAGCTCCCACTCCCCGAGCCGCTCGCTCTCCACGGGCCGCCAGGCCCGGGCGGAGACCCGTGCCAGCTCCTCGTACGAGGCGGCGGGCCCCCGGCGGCGCGCGGGTGCGGCCGGCACGACCTTGCCCGCCACCAGGGAGCGCTCCGGAATCCGGACGCTCTCGCCGTTGCGTCGTGTGATGAGCACCACACCGTCGTCCCACGATGTGAGAACACCCACCGTGTCGGTGAACTTCTCAGGCGACGCGGTAGCGTCGCTCAAGCGCCGGATCGAGACTCGTTTGCCCACGTCAGCAGGGGTGATGCGGACCTCTAGCCGTCCGCCGCCGGTGATTTCCACAGCTCTGCAAGCCCCTCCTGTTCGGATCATGCCCGGGAACGGAGATACTAGGGGCGGGCATCGACGACGCCGCGCTCCCGCGCGCCAGGCGAGCGGAGCCTGAAGACGGCCCGCCAACGCCCGTATCGAGGAGGAACGACAGCGTGACCTACGTCATCGCGCAGCCTTGTGTCGACGTCAAGGACAAGGCGTGCATCGAGGAGTGCCCGGTCGACTGCATTTACGAGGGCCAGCGGTCCTTGTACATCCACCCGGACGAATGCGTCGACTGTGGAGCCTGCGAACCGGTCTGCCCGGTCGAGGCGATCTTCTACGAGGACGACACTCCTGAGGAGTGGAAGGACTACTACAAGGCGAACGTCGAGTTCTTCGACGAGCTCGGTTCGCCCGGTGGCGCGAGCAAGCTCGGCCTGATCGAGCGTGACCACGCCTTCATCGCCGCCCTGCCGCCGCAGAACCAGTAACGGCCGCCTGAGCGTCGCCCCGGTCCCGTACGGCATCCCCGCCGCACGGGACCGAGGCATTTGCAACGACCAGCACCAGTACGGGAGTCAACACGTGTCCGCAGTCTCCGACCGGCTTCCCACCTTCCCCTGGGACAAGCTAGAGCCGTACAAGGCCACGGCGGCCGCCCACCCCGGCGGCATCGTCGACCTGTCGGTCGGCACCCCGGTGGACCCGGTTCCCGAGCTGATCCAGAAAGCGCTGGTCGCCGCCGCGGACTCGCCCGGCTATCCGACGGTGTGGGGCACGGCCGAGCTGCGCGACGCGCTCACCGGCTGGTGCGGACGGCGGCTCGGCGCCCGGGACCTCACCCACCGCAACGTCCTGCCGGTCGTCGGCTCCAAGGAGCTCGTGGCCTGGCTCCCGACGCAGCTGGGCCTCGGCCCGGGCGACGTGGTGGCCTACCCGCGGCTCGCCTACCCGACGTACGAGGTGGGGGCGCGCCTGGCGCGCGCGGAGTACGTCGCCTACGACGAGCCGACGTCGCTCGACCCGACCGGCCTCAAGCTCCTCTGGCTCAACTCGCCCTCGAACCCCACCGGTCGCGTCCTGTCCAAGGAAGAGCTGACCCGCACCGTCGCCTGGGCCCGCGAGCACGGCGTGCTGCTCGTCAGCGACGAGTGCTACCTGGAGCTCGGCTGGGAGGCCGACCCGGTCTCGGTCCTGCATCCGGACGTGTGCGGCGGAACGTACGAGGGCATCGTCGCCGTCCACTCGCTCTCCAAGCGGTCCAACCTCGCGGGCTACCGCGCGGCGTTCGTCGCCGGTGACGCGGACGTCCTCGGCGACCTGCTGCAGATCCGCAAGCACGGCGGCATGATGACCTCGGCGCCGACCCAGGCCGCCGTCGTGGCGGCCCTCGGCGACGACGAGCACGTGCGCGAGCAGCGCGAGCGGTACGCGGCCCGGCGCACGGCCCTGCGCGACGCCCTGGTGAAGCACGGCTTCCGCATCGAGCACAGCGAGGCGAGCCTGTATCTGTGGGCCACCCGCGACGAGTCCTGCTGGGACACCGTCGGCCACCTCGCGGGCCTCGGCATCCTGGTGGCGCCCGGCGACTTCTACGGCCCGGCGGGCGGCCGCTTCGTGCGCGTGGCGCTGACGGCGACGGACGAGCGGGTCGCGGCGGCGGTCGAGCGGCTGGTGTGACGCGGCTCTGAGCATGGCGGAGGGGGCCGGGGGCGGTGGGGCCGGGCCCCCGCCCCCCCGGGCCGGGGGGCACCCCCCCGCCCGGGCGTGTCCCGCGGGGGGTGGGGGGGGCGGCCCCCCCTGGTGCGGAGATC